>JAYTTR010000452.1:0-4445 GCA_043744935.1 Gemmatimonadaceae bacterium | reverse complement strand
GTGGCAACTTCCACTGAACGACGACGCGCCGTCGGTAAAATTCGCGGACATCAAACCGGTTGGATATTTCGCGCAGGCGGATGATTCTACGTGGGCATTGTTTGTTCTAGGCGCGCCGGCGACGTTGCAGATCGCGCACTCTGGCCGCGCGGGCGCAGCTACAGTCGCGCGTAACATTGGTCGATCGCTCCACCGAATTCCCGGATCGACGCGCATCAGTTACGTGCAGAAAGGGACAAACGGCTCGCCATGGTATGTGATGGCGTACAATGCGAGCGCGCATACGGCGGACACGCTCGTGCGCACGTTGCCGGGCAGTGAAGACGTGGCGTGGATCGACAGCACCACGATGATCGGCGGACAGGGCAGCGCACTCTTTACGTGGCGACGTGGCGATGCGGCGTGGAAGCCGCTTGCAGATTTTGCGTTTGCCAACCTGGCGGGTATCACGCGCTTGGCCGTAAGTCCAAATGGGCAATGGCTCGCGATGGTTGCCGACGTCAAACCGAAAGTAGCGCAGACGCCACGAACGGTCATGACCGACAAGTTCGACGCCAACGTGATACAGCGCGAAATGAATATTCTCGCGGCCGATTCGATGGAGGGTCGCATGACGGGATCGCGCGGACAAGAACGTGCCGCGCGATGGATTGAAGCGCAGTACAAGGCCGCTGGACTGACACCTGCCGGTGATTCCGGCACGTTTCGTCAACACATTCCGCTGCGCACGGCGCAAGGCATCGGCGCGGTGGCGCCGTCGCGCGTACGTCCAGCGCCCGTGATATCGTGGGCCGCGTGGGACTCGGTGCCGATCGATCAACGACTCCGCACGTCAAACATTGCCGGCGTGATTCGTGGAAGCGATCCAGCACTGCGTGATGAAGTGGTGTTGGTCACCGCACACTATGATCACATCGGGATTGGCGCACCGATCAACGGTGATTCGATCAACAATGGTGCCGATGATGATGCGTCGGGCAACGTGGCCTTGATCGAAATGGCGAAGGCGTTGTCCAAAGGACCACGCCCCAGGCGCACTATTCTCTTCATGGCAATTACTGGTGAAGAAGTGGGCGGCTTCGGAACGCGGTGGTACATCGCCCACCCCTTGTTGCCACTCGATAAGACTGTCGTCGATCTGTACGTTGAGATGATTGGCCACGCGGATTCACTCGGCGGCGGATTTGGTAAAGCGTGGCTCACGGGGTACGAACGATCGACCATGGGTGATTTGCTCGCGGACAACGGCATCGCGCTCGTACCGGATCCGCGCCCTGGTCAACATTTCTTTGAACGCAGCGACAATGTCGCGTTCGCGCGCATCGGCATTCCCGCGCACTCTATTTCGACGTTCAATCTCACGACCCCGTATCACCATCCGAAAGACGAAGCGTCTACCATCAATGCGCCGCATATGGCGCAAGTGATCTCCGCGACGACGCGCGCGTTGCGATTGCTCGCTGATGGCCCGCGTCCGACATGGCACCCAGGCGGAAAGCCGGAGGCACCAGCACCGCGTCCGCCGCGTTAATCCATCGTGATAGGTAGCCACCTTAAACGGAGTTTGTGCATGATGACGTTCGTTCGTGATCGCGCTCGACGTGTCGTTCCGCTCCTGCTGGCCATGAGCACACTCGGCGCTGCTGCCACGCTGGTTTCGTGCGGTGGAGATTCCGGAACAGGTCCGGTGATCGTACCGTCGAAAACCGTGTCGCGCGTTGATGTCTCTGCGGCAACGAACACCATTACAAATGCGCAGACCGTGCAGTTGTCCGCCGCCGCGCGGGCGAGCGACGGGACAGACGTCGCTTCGTCGTTTTCGTGGGCCTCGAGCGCGACCAATGTGGCAACGGTAAACGCGAGCGGATTGGTCACGGGCGTTTCTGCCGGTACGGCGGTGCTGAGTGCAACGGTAGGCAGCGTGACCGGCTCCGTCACGATTACGGTGACCGCCGCAGCGGGCATCCTCAACAGCGTCGCTGCGACAATTACCGACGGCACCATTCAACTTGGGCAATTCACGCAGGCGTCCGTTGTCGGTCGTGATGGTGCTGGTGCTGCCGTCGCGTTGGGCATGCGCGTGGTGACGTGGAGCAGTAGCAACGCAACAATTGCCACGGTGTCGGCCATAGGCACGGTGACCGGCGTTGGTGTTGGCAGCACAACCATCAACGTCGCTGTGCAGGACGGCGCGGTATCGCGGACTGCCTCCGTGGCCGTGACGGTTACGTTGATCCCCGGCGCGCCAACGAGCGCCGACGTGTTTATGCCGGGCCTGACGTTTAGTGCATTTCAAACAATTGTGAAAGTCGGCGGCACGGTGCGTTTTGTTTTTCCACCGCTTTCGCACAATGTGTTTTGGGACGTCCGGCTTCCCGGATCACCAGCCGATATCGGCACGACGTCCAACCTCACGGTACCGCGCGTCTTCCCGACGTCGGGCGTCTTCCACTACAAGTGCACGCTGCACAACGGCATGGAAGGGGATGTGGTGGTCTCGCCGTGAATAGGGAATAGGGAACAGCAAATAGGGGAACGAAAAACAGGGGACCCAACCATGGGTCCCCTGTTTTCACAGCTCCTTAGTCCCTGATCGCTATTCTCCATCCCCTACTCTACGGTTGCGTTACTCCTCGAAACCGCGGTGTAAAGCTCGGGAAGATCGTCGACAGATTCGAGTTGCCAAGACGGTTCTGCACGATTTCCGCAAGGATATCGCGATGGTCGAGCGTTACCCGCAAATCCTGCCCTGATTCCAGATTCTCTCGCGCCAGTCCGGGCCAGCCGTTTGTGAGCACCTTGCCGCCCGCGATTTTCTTGCCCATCGCGAATGCCACGTTACCACGTCCGTGATCGGTACCGCGATTGCCGTTCTCACGCGCATTGCGACCAAACTCGGAAATGAGCACTACCGTTACGCCGTACGACGTCGTCCCTTGAATCACATCCGCATAAAACGCGGCGAGTGACTGCGAGAGATCCATCATTTTGCCGTGCATGTAGCCACCGTCAAGCGTGGCGATCGGACCTGCCAGATTGTGCGTGTCCCAACCACCGTTGAAAGCGTGAATGGCTTCAACGCCAACGTCTGACTTGATCAGCGCCGCACTCGAACGCAATGCCTGCCCGAACGACGAGTTTGGATACACGGCGCCATTCATCGGCATATATCCCGTGAAGTTGATCAAGCGCAATAATGCGATTGTGTTTGTTGCATCAAGCGCGTTTGCACTCACCGGCGCAGTTGCGTCGGCGTAGTTTGTATCCATAAAAGAAACGCGCGATGCGGCTGTCGTGCCGCTTCCGCCCAGGCTAAAATTGGCCGGATTTGGAATGGGCAGCGCTTTGGGCGAGCCCGACAACGTTTGCGGCAATCCCGACGTCAACCCAAGTGCTCGCAGCGGCGCATTGCTGCGCATCGGTGTTGAGGTGGCCAGGTGTCGACCAAGCCAGCCGGTGGCAACAGATGGCGACTGCGGCACACCCACTTCCATGTACCGCTGCGCATCAAAGTGCGAGCGAGATGTGTCGACAGAACCAGTGGCATGTGCGACGAGCAGATCGCCCGCAGCATACGCTGGCATCAACGGCGCCATACCGGGAGAAAAACCGAAGAAATTGTCGAGGGCGGTGGCTTTCGGACCGGCGCCGGCCGCGTCTGGACGCGGCACCGCGATATTCGGACGACCCGTGTAGTAATCTGGATCGCCGAATGGCACCACCAGCGACATGCCGTCGGTACCACCGCTCAAGAATATCGAGATGATAATGTCTCGATTGCTCGCCGACGTCTGCGCGAGTACCACGTTCGGTAACCACGTGGGAAGAAACGCTGCGATGCCGACGCCCGCAGACGTCAGCAGGAAATCGCGACGCGCGAGGTCGTTGTACTCGCGGCAGCCTGTGTCGTTCAGTTCGTCACTCATGCGCGCAATCCGGATGTGGCGTGAAGAGACTGGGGGGCGATCGGCACTAGTACCACTGGAACTGACTGGCGCTTGCTGCCAGTCCGATCGTCTCACGGACGCGGGCATCACTGTATGTGCCAGCTTTCAAATAAGTGAAGAGCTGCGCGCGCAACATCGACGGCAATTCACCACCAAACATGCGCGTCGAAATCTGGTTGACGACGCCGTCGGCCGTATCCGGTGTCCGGAAGAGCATCGAGTCAACCCGCAGGGCCGTCGCTGAATTTTGCGTCGACAGATACGACATGTAGTTCCAGCGTTGCAACACAAGCCCACTCCACCAATCGACGCGATCAGGATAGCCGTTTGGCTGCTCCCACAAGTACATCGGTTGGCCCATCACATCAGCGTTTTGACGCGCCGGGCGGATATTGGCAGCGCTTCCCGACATCGCGCGCAAGGCAGACGCCGCAAGATGAAACGGGCGTTTGTACTTGGCCGGTGCTGCGAGAAGATTCTGGCTCGTGAGAATCGTGC
>JAYTTR010000451.1:0-4464 GCA_043744935.1 Gemmatimonadaceae bacterium | reverse complement strand
GAAAGAACTTGGATTGGCCGCGAGCGGACGAGTCGCACCTCAATCGGTACCGCGTGCCGGGCAGTTGGTTGGGGCCGAACGTGTATTAAGCGGGGTTGTCAGCCGCACTCCGACTGGTGCGTCGGTTGATGTATCGGTGCTCAATGTGCAATCAGGCACCACCGAATTGGTTTTTTCCGAACGCATGGTGTTGAACGCATTGATCGATGCCCAGGAACGTTTGGCGCAGCAAGCTTTTGAAAAACTTGGTGTGACACTGTCGCCCGCCGAACGTGAGCGCCTGTCCAAGCGACCAACGCGCCGAGTTGACGCGTTGATTGCGTTCGGCAATGGGCGGCGTGCCGAAGCAATGGGCAACTTGGTGCAAGCGCGGCAGTTTTACGCGCAAGCAGTAAAACTCGATCCGAATTTCAAGGAAGCCGCTGACGCACTGTCTCCGACTGAAGCGCCAGCATTGATCGGTGCGTCGCCCGCGTTGCCGCTTGCTTCTGCGGCAACGCTCGTTGCGGGGCGGCAACCGTTTGATTTGTTGATCGACGACCTGATGTTGAGCATCACCGATCGGGTGGTGCGTACCGCGGCGCCGCCCGCGTTGTGTCCACCCACGTGCCCCGCGTTGTCCTCCGCATCGGGCACGGTGATCGTGCGGATTACTCCGTGATGCGTCGCGCAATTGGAGCGAAGTCGTGGGCGGTTGTCACGAGCGCACTGGTGCTCTGTCCACTCACCGTGGTGGCGCAAGAATCGACATCGAAAATCACCACCGGAGTCATCGCTGAACGTGTGATTTTCAAGGGTGGTGTGCTGGAGTCGGATCTCACCGGCGCCGATTCCGCGCGCGTGATGTCGGCGACGAATCTCGCGGTGCCCTTTCAGTACAGCACAGTGCTTGGCGGTGTGTGGTTGCTGGATGCAGGCGCGAGCTTTTCGAGCGGAACACGCAAGGTCGCGGGCACGACGGCCTCCGACGATGCCCTGAGCGGCATTAGTGACATTCGCATTCGTGCGTCGCGTCGGTTTGATCATATGGGCCTCCGCATCACCGTTGGCGCGAACATCCCAACCGGCGTCACAAAACTTGATCGCGAACAAACGGCTGCACTTTCTGTGCTGGGTTCACCAGCCATAAACATGACGCAGCCGGCGGTCGGCTTTGGCGCCGGCGCAACACTCGGCATTGTCAAAAGTTTTGCCTCGGCATCCAGGCAGTGGGGCGTCGCGCTTGGAACGAGTCTGGAATGGCGTGGTCAGTACGATCCGTTTGCGGCGTTGGCCGTCGGTGCTGCGGTCAACTCGTACGATCCGGGTGAGGTCGTTCGCGTCAGTGCAGGGGCAACGAGACTGTTTGGCCAAAGCAAGGGGTTGATTACCGCGAGTCTCGATTTGTTTGGCGCTGACAAAGTGTCGCGAGGCACGAATACGACGCCCATGCGAATTCAGATTGGACCCACGGTTGCACTGGACGCACAGTTCATTCCGGCCACAACACGATTGAAGAATGCTTCATTGTTTGGAGCCCTCCGATTGCGCTCGGCATTGAAGCGCGACGGAACTGAAATAGCAAACAGTGGAAACGTGATGTTTGAAGCCGGTGCGCGTGCTGCGAAACCGCTCACGAGTCGCGTGGACGCACTGTTTGAAGTAAGCGGTCGTGTGCTCACTCCGGTTGCGATCGACAACCGGTTAGCGACGGCTGCATCAACATCGGTGGCGCCGGTACTTGGTCTCGCAATCAATGGCGCATCGTGGACGTTGCAGCCGACGCTGACCGCCCGTATCGGTAGCGTTGACACAGGCATTGGAAAGAGCAGTTTTTCCGTGCTCGGTGGGCGGCTAATGCTTGAACGGCGGTTTTAGTAGCACGGGGCAACCAGCGCGGGATGCCCGGGTGCCCGTTGTTCAATTGACGCTCGTGCGGTTTTCACGCTCACCGTATCACGCCGATCGCAGGCGCGCGCGAGCGCATCGATTGTCGCACTGAGCTCGGGCGTGTCACGCACGTTGGATCGCGCCACGATTCGCGTGGAGTCGCGGGGCAAGCGCAATTGCTTCGTCAAGGATTCCGCGAGTCGATCGATCAGTTTTGTCGCAGACTTCGTATCGCCGATCATTTCTGGACCCGCGGTCACAATGGCGGTGGTGACGTCGACAAGTCGCGTGCTTACCATCATTTCGCCGTTCGGCTGCACAATGAATGCGCCGAGGAAGAGCACGTCGACGCCCAGGAGCTTTCCGACACGCGCGGCTGTCGCGTCGTCGATGCGGCCTGTGCGTACCAGGTCTTGTTCGGCGAGCAGCGCGCTCAGTCGATTGCGTTCGATTACGCGCACGCTCCCGGACCGCGCTATTGCGCCCGCAAGTGTTGCGCCGAGTGCGCGACGTAACGGCTCAACGCGTTCCGGATGATCTGGTGTCCCATTGCTAAAATCGAGTACGGCTATCCGTTTGAATGGCGCAGGCGATGATTGCGCGGCAACTGTCCGGTGTGCACCGGCGCCAACGGTTGCCATGAACACAAGCAATCCGGCCTTCATGATCCGACGCATCGCTCTCCTCGTTGAGTCGAAAAACCTTTGGATGAATGTTGCGTCTGCGACGGATGTCGAAGCAAGTCGTTTCCCTTGGTTTCGCGCGGCAAGTCCTCAGACTTTTGCGGTGAACCGCGACGAGCAAGTAGTTTGCTGCCATGCTAAGTGATCGCGATCTGCTGGCCACCGTACAGGAGGCCGCTGAAGATTTTACGGTATACGGGGAACTGGGACGGCACGGGGATACACTTGCCGCACTGCTCGCCCGTCAGCGCGCCGATCAACGTCTCGTGATTCTAATGGTGCAGGCGAGTACAAGCGAATTAGGCGAGGTGGAGCTGTCCATCGAGGTAAAACACGAACTTGATGCGCGTATTCCCGACGGCGGTACCAAATGTCCGGCATGTAGCGCGGCACTTCGGCCATGGGTTCGCTTTTGCACCCGTTGTGGGCATGACGTCACCGGAAAGGGTGCTTCCACCGCCGGTGAACGCGACGAACTGCGCGAGGCCGTGAAAGCGGCCGTCGAAGCTGATTACGAATTCCTCGGAGAAATTCGTCGGAGTGAAGGCGGTGGCGACGTATTCTTTGCGCGCGGACGGGCGAACGGCCGCATTGCTGCGCTACGCTTGAACAGCAGTCGCACCGACGGCGAATTCGAGCTGAACGAAACGAATATCTTGCGGAAGTCTCCAGTCGCGAAGGCCGCATCCCCGGCGTTGGTGTCGGTGACGCAACTCTTGCGAAAACTCGAGCCCGAAAGTGCGTCATCAACACCGGTGCAACGCGCGCCCGTTCGTCCAATCGTTGACACGGCACCACCGGTGTCAGCGCCAAGTGGATTACCAATTTCACCGCGCGCGCTGGTGGGCATCGGCGTTGGTGTAGTTGCGGTCATTGCGATTCTCACGATACTTGTCTTGCGCTGAAACGCAGCATCTCGTCGAACGTGTTGGTCACCGCATAGCCATCTTCCATGCCATCGTACGTCATCGAGTTTGATTCGAACCATGGCCCGGAGCGGCGATTGTTCACGCTTGACGATGATCGAACGCTCGACGTGCAGCTGTACCAGGTGCTCGAGGAGTTGCGGCAGAATGGACGCACGTTGCATGGCGCGCCGGGTGACGAACTCGCGGTCTCGTGGAACGGCACCGAACTGAGTCAGCGCGTGCCACTGCATACACTCAGCGTGAACGCAACGCGTCCGCTCATTTTATTCATGCGCCCGCGCATCGTCGCGGCGGTTGCCCGCGTCACGTCGAAGTACAATCTGCGACACATCGTACTACCGCCAGTCGAGGGCGCACTCGGCGCACTGGGCGCGTGGGGCATTGCGGGTTTCCTTACCGATTTGCACGCACCAGTGAGCAGCGTTGCACGTGCCGACCTGGCCGCTGCAGTGCTGCTATCGGGGCTTATTGGATTGGCATTGAGTGCAGGGAGCGTGTTTCGTCAACTGGTTCGAGTACCAATAGCCGCTCTCTGTACGGCGTGCGCTGCGACCGCGGGAATTCTGCTGTTTGCCGCAGTGTCGATGGTGGGTGCAATACCGACAGTGCCACAATTTTTACTCGGACGCGTGGGTGGTTGGCTGCTGGTGATCGTGCCGCTCGCGCTCGTTATCACCGCGCCGCTGCGCGATCTTGGACGACAACGATACGTGGAAGCCGCGCTCGTCGCGATATGTGCCGCGGTGCTCAGTGCGCTGATCGCATCGCTCCCCGGCGTGTCGTCTTTGTGGCAGGCAATCGCCTTTGTAACGAGCGGCGCATTGGTTGGCGGTGCGGCAGTGTCCATTCCGATTTGGCGTACGATGCGGATGGCGTCCACATGACCACAGCCTTGCGTCGCATGGTGAAGTTCGTCGTTGTGTTCGCGTGCCTGAGTCGTGTACTCATCGCGCAGTCGGGAACGACGACATCCTCGCCGCCTA
>JAYTTR010000450.1:0-4472 GCA_043744935.1 Gemmatimonadaceae bacterium | reverse complement strand
TCCGGTCATTCCCGCTGCGAGCCAGAGCGCCGAGTACACGAGCGACAGCCCGAGCACATACATCAGGGTTAGCGCCACGACCCGACTGCGTGAAGTGGTCCGGCCCGCTGTCGTGCCACCAACGATCGCAGCAGTGATGGGAATCATGGGGTAAATGCACGGCGTCAGGCTTGTCAGCACTCCGGCGAGAAACAGCAGGGGAAGGGCTGCGGCCGGATGGGCGTTGAGCTGGTCCGTAAGATTCGAAAAATCCATGGCTATGCGCGCTCCGCCTGAGGTGCGCAGCCTTGGGCCGCGCTGGAGGTTAACGGAAGAGTGGGTCGGAACGTCACATGCATAGGGAAAAGTCTTATACGGAGAACAGAAATCATGAAACTCAGCGTGCTTTCATTATACCTTGCCGCGCGCCTCGTTATGCCCGGCGAAGCACTCGGGCAGGGAATGCCGTCGATGCAAATGGGCGCGGATCCCGGTCAACCGCCGTTCCCCGCTGGAGAGGGGTGAGTGCCATGGGTTAGCTTTCAGCGGCGCTCGAGGGGTCAGCCGACCTGTCGGGCACCACGAACCCATCAATACCGAGCATCCCCCACGTGGCTCCGCAATTTATCTATGTAATGAAGGCGTTGCGGAAGGTGATTCCACCTTCGCGCATCATTCTCGACGATATCTGGTTGTCGTTCTATCCCGGCGCAAAAATTGGCGTGCTTGGCCCAAACGGGTCGGGCAAGTCCAGTTTGCTGAAAATCATGGCAGGCGTCGATCAGGAATTTCAGGGCGAGGCGTGGGCGCACAAAGGCACGCGGATCGGATATTTACCGCAAGAGCCGGTGCTCGATCCTGCAAAAGACGTGCGCGGCAATGTCGAAGAGGCGCTCAAGGAACAGCGCGGCAAGCTCGACCGGTTCAATGCGGTATCCATGAAGTTTGCGGAACCGATGAGCGACGACGAAATGAACGCGTTGCTAGACGAACAAGGAAAGCTTCAGGAATACATCGACACCCACGACTTGTGGAATCTCGACAACAAAATCGAGATTGCGATGGATGCGTTGCGTCTTCCGCCAGCTGATGCGGACGTATCGACACTGTCCGGAGGCGAGAAGCGTCGGGTTGCCCTCTGTAAGATTCTGCTTGAAGAGCCGGATATGCTGTTGCTTGATGAACCGACGAACCATCTCGACGCGGAGAGCGTCGCGTGGCTGGAGAAATATCTCGAAAAATTCCCAGGCACCGTAGTCGCCATTACACACGACCGCTATTTCCTGGACAATGTTGCGAAGTGGATTCTCGAGCTTGATCGTGGCAAGGGAATGCCCTACGAAGGAAATTACTCCGGCTGGCTGGAACAGAAACGTGGGCGCCTCGCGACCGAAGAGAAGCAGGCAAGTGCTCGGCAGCGCACGCTGGAACGCGAGCTCGAGTGGGTGCGGCTGGCTCCGAAGGCCCGTCAGGCGAAGAGCAAAGCAAGGGTGCAACAGTTCGAACAGTTACAAAGCGAGGCTCAGCAGGAGAAAATCGCTTCCAACGAAATTGTGATTCCACCAGCCCCGCGCCTTGGCAATGATGTCGTGATCGCGAACAAGCTGAAGAAGGGATTCGGCGACCGGCTGCTATTTGAAAATCTGAGTTTTTCCTTGCCGCGCGGAGGAATCGTCGGCGTGATCGGCCCGAACGGTGCCGGTAAGACCACGCTCTTCCGTATGATCACGGGTCAGGAAACACCGGATTCCGGCTCTCTGAAGGTTGGCGAGACAGTACAACTGGCGTATGTGGATCAAACACGAACGCTCGATGCCGAAAAAAGCGCTTGGCAGGAAATATCCGGCGGCCAGGAACTTGTGATGGTCGGCAAGAAGGAAATTAACAGTCGGGCCTATCTGTCCAGTTTCAATTTTCGCGGCATCGATCAGCAAAAGAAGGTTGGCGCGCTGTCGGGTGGCGAACGGAATCGGTTGCACCTTGCGAAGACCGTGATGGAAGGTGGAAACTTGTTGCTGCTCGACGAACCGACCAATGATCTCGATGTCGACACGCTTCGCGCCCTTGAAGAAGCGTTGCTCGACTTTGCCGGGTGTGCCGTGGTGATTACCCACGACCGGTGGTTCCTCGATCGTGTCGCGTCGCATATTTTGGCATTCGAAGGCGATTCGGAAGTCGTGTGGTTTGAAGGAAATTTTCAGGCGTATGTCGAAGATCTGAAGAAACGGAAGGGCCCGGACGCGGATCAGCCGCACCGGATCAAGTACAAACCCTTGGTGCGGGGATAATCATGCGACATGCTTTGATGTATCACGGCGGATTCGAACGCAACGCGCGCAACTTGAAGGCGGGGGTGTCGACGTTCGAGGGTACGGATGGCGCGGTGCACGAGATCCCGGCGTGGCCGGCGAACGCGGACGGCCTGCACTTCGGTTACATGGAAAAGGCTGGCAAGAAGTTCTGTGTCGTGCGCGTCAGTGACCGTATCGCCGATGTGATCTTGACGAACGAAATGGTCATTGAGCCGGGGCGGCACCTGGGTTTCGGCAAGCGCTTCGGTGCTGAACCGACGCTCGTCGACGACGATGCGCTGATTCTTGCGCTACTCGAAGACATCATCAAGAAGAATGCCGATACCGCGGCCAGCGGCGAGCTCCTCGATATTCGCAAGCGCTTCAAGGACACCAAGAAGAAGTAGCGCCGTGCGCGGAAGCGCATTTCCAGATCAGGGGCGTGCGTGGAGGCAGAGTCATTCGATGTCATCGTCGTCGGATTGGGTGCCATGGGGAGTGCGGCGGCGTTCCACCTCGCGCGGGACGGCGCGCGCGTGCTTGGCATCGACCAATTTGCGCCGCCGCACACGATGGGATCGTCGCACGGCGAAAGCCGGATTATTCGGGAGCTGTACTACGAACATCCGATGTACGTGCCTTTGCTGCAGCGCGCGTACACCTTGTGGGAGGCATTGGCACGGGACAGTGGAACGCCCGAACTCCTGCGGACGACCGGTGGGTTATTTATGGGCGCCGAGACCAGTGCGGTGGTACGCGGCGTCCAGCGCAGTGCCCACGACCACGGACTGCCCTGTACAGTGCTGGACCGCGAGGCGTTGCGTCTACAATTCCCTCAGTTCTCCGTTCCGGAATCGTTCGTCGGTGTGTACGACCCGCGTGCTGGCATCCTCGACCCCGAGGCGTGCGTGCGCGCGCATCTCACGCTTGCGCAACATCACGGTGCCACCGTGCACACCAACTCGCGGGTCCTGAATTGGAAAGAAACAACCGATGGCGTATCCGTCGAAACGGCGCATGGCACGTTTAAAGCAACACGGCTGATTCTCGCCGCCGGTGCGTGGACGAACGCATTGCTTGGTGATCGCGCATTGCCGCTCACTCTGGAGCGACAAACGATCGTGTGGTTTGATCCGCCGGGAAGTCCCGCGAACTACGAGCCGGAACGGTTCCCGGTTTTTCTCGGAGAGTTTTCCGATGGGCAACTGGTGTACGGGTTTCCCACACTTGGCCGCGGTTGGAAAGCGGCTGTGCACTATCAAGGTGAATCGGTGGCCACGGCCGATGGGCTCGATCACACGGCTGACGCGCGTGACGTAGAACGGGTTCGCACGGCAGTGGCGCGCATATTTCCGTCGTTGTGGCATGCGCGGATCCGTGAGGCGGCTGTGTGTTTGTATACAGACTCGCCGGATTTGCGATTTGTCGTTGGTGCGCTGCCAGGATCAACACGGGTGATTGTCTGCAGCGCGTGCTCGGGCCACGGATTCAAGTTCGCCAGTGTGATGGGCGAGGCGCTGGCCGCACTTGCGATGGGGAGTTCACCGAGCTTCGATTTCACCCCATTCGATCCGGGGCGTTTTTCCTGATATCTGGAAACGCCCTAGCGCGGTCTGAGTGCGAGCGGGCTCACGGGAAAGGCAAAGGTCCGTGCGCGGGCGATATCGTTCGGCTCCTGCCAGAATGCGCGAGAGAAATCACCGGAACTCATTCGGATTTCAAAACGCGATGTGCCGCCGTCGCGGTTGAGCGGAAAAGCAAGATCCACCCGATACGTGCGCTTGCCGCCCGAGGGATACGTGCCGAGGAGCGAGAGACCGACGACGGAGTGCACGCCGGTCGTCGCGCCGTACGGAACGTCACCGGCCCAGAGCTTGCCCGCCTCGGCGAATCCGGCCACAGCGACATCGGCGCGTGAGCCCAGCCAAGGCAACAGCCAACGCTCTTCGGCACGGGCGACGGCTCGTTGACCGCCAACAAAATCTGCACTCCCGTAGCCTCTGATGCCTCCGGAATGATCTCCAAGAGTGAGTTGCAACGGAAAAGCGACGCGCTGTACGCCCGATAGTTCCAGTGACACAGTACTCAGTCGCGACAGGGACGGATGATGGTACCAAACGATCTTTCCACTCCCCGCCAAGTCGGACGACGTTCCATCAAAACCGAGACCACCCTCGGCGATAAGGCGAGCCTCCACAAAGG
>JAYTTR010000449.1:0-4479 GCA_043744935.1 Gemmatimonadaceae bacterium | reverse complement strand
ACGAAACGCCGTCATGAACCGTTGCATCTCCGTCGGCGATCCAATCGACACGCGCAAGTGTTGCGTCATCGGCGGGAACGGACGGCCCACTAGCACGCCTTTCTTCTTGAAATCATCAATGACGGGCTGCACCGGACGTTTCAAGTTCACCATGAAAAAATTCGCATCGGACGGAATGATCTCGTAACCAATGCCTTGCAGTTCACGCGTGGTTTTCTCGCGCAAATCAATCGTCACCTGCTTCACGCGCGCTTGGCTCTCCGTGTCACGCAACGCGGCAACACCGCCCAACTTCACGAGGGCATTGATGCTCGCAATCGAATGTGGACGCAAACGATTGATCAAATCGGGCGGCGCGACCGCGTAGCCCAGTCGCATGCCCGCGAGCGCCGCAATCTTCGAGAACGTGCGCGTCACGATCACCGGTCGTCCTTCCTTCACGTACGGTACTGCTGTGGCATACGCAGGGTCGTTGACGAAATGATGGTACGCTTCGTCGATCAATACAGGTACGTCTTCCGGAATGCCGTCCAGCAAACTCTTCACTTCGGCGGATGTGATAATGCGACCCGTTGGATTATTCGGATTGCAGAGATACACAAATCCAACATCACGCCAGTTAGTGCGCGTCGCGTGAATCATGGCCGGAATATCCTGACGGTAGTCGGCCAAGAGCGGTATCCGAATGGAGTCCGCCTTCACGCCAGCTGCATACTGATACACCGTCATGAATGTTGGATCGACACCAACGACCTTGCGACCGCCGCTCAACAACGCCAGCGCCGCAACGCTCAGCAATTCCCCCGAACCCGCGCCGATCAGAATGTTGTCGGGCGCCACGTCATGATGCTTCGCAATTTCGGCGACAAGATTGCCATCCGGATACGAGTAGCGATTCGAATACTTGAACGCCTGCGTCATGGCATTCATCACCGATTCGGGCGGCCCATACGGATTTTCGTTAGCCGCCAATTTCGCATAACTGTCGTAATCATCTGCCGCAAACGGACGCTCCACCATCCCCCCACCCTGCCCCATCAATACCTCGGCCGCGCGCGCTGTCTGTGGCGACAGCGAGAGATACCCAACCGTGGTGGCCAAGCCGCCAACGAAGCCGCGACGAGACAACGGATGATTTGCGTCCATGACAAGCCTTCCAGAGCGTGGGTATCTCCGCCGATCGCACGTGAACGAAAAAGAATCGAACGCGATAAACGCGCTGGCGCAAGGATTTCTTCGCAAGCACGAGACCGCAAGCGGGCAGAGGCGTTGACGCGGACGAGTCCGAGCGGCACCATCAGGCGACTGTTCATCTCCCCCGCATCGAGTACCCCATGAATCGGTTCCGCGCCGCTGCCTGTTTCGCGTTGCTCTCTTCGCTCTCGACCGCGCGTTCAATACACGCGCAAGCCGCAGTGCCTGAAATAAAATTCGACGCCAATATTGAACCGCTCAAACTTCCGCCATCAATGCATTTCGGCGAAGTCGTCGGCGTCGCGATGAACTCCAGGCGTCACGTGTTCGTGTTTGCGCGAACCGGTGAACGGAGCACCGTGCATGGCGCCAGCGCGTCACAACTGTTCGAATTTGACGCCACTGGTGCGTATGTACGCGAGATCGGCAAAGATCTCTACGGCTTCGCGTTTGCGCATACGGTTCGCGTGGACAAGGACGACAATATCTGGGCGACCGACGAAGGCACGAACATGATTGTCAAGTTCAATTCCGCCGGTCGCGTAGCGATGGTGCTTGGCCGTCGGCCGGAGGCGATCGAGCCGGAAGCTGCGCCTACGCCAGGCGTTGAGCCGCGCGCGCAGTGGGGCACGTTCAATCGTCCCGCCGATGTCGCGTGGGACCTGGCCGGCAACATTTTCGTTGCCGACGGATACGGAAATTCTCGCGTGGTAAAAATTGACAAGGATGGACGTTGGCTCAAAACGTGGGGTTCACGCGGCGCAGCGCCCGGACAATTCAACATTTTGCATTCAATCGCCAGCGACGCAAAGGGCAACATCTATGTTGGTGATCGGACGAACCGGCGTATCCAGGTCTTCGACGCTGATGGCGCGGCAATACGCACGTTTTCCATCGACGTCCCATTTGCGAAAGAGCCGAACATCATGATCGGCGCTGCACCGGGCGGTGGTGGAAATCCGCTCGCGGTGTCGGGCGCGCCGTGGGCAATCTGTATCACACCCGGCACCTCGCAATTTCTGTATGTGGCGGACGCGGTACCGGGACGCATTTACAAACTCACACTCGACGGCAAAGTGCTGGGCGTTCTCGGTGAGGCGGGAAAGACCGCTAAAAAGTTCGGATGGATTCACGAGATCGCGTGTCCATCAGAGAACGAGTTGTGGGTGGCGGAAATACTGAACTGGCGGGTGCAGAAGTTGATACTGCACCCGTAACGCTCCACACTAGGGCCACGGCAACACGATCACCGCGTAGCGCGAGCGCGTTTTTGGATCATCGCGTCCGGCGAAATACCGATCAATGTCGCGTACCGACTTCGCGCGCAGGGCGCGATCGGCCGCCGTCCCGTTATTCATGACCGCCAGCCGTGTCTTGATCGCCGTAAGCTGCAATTCGCACGCGGCTCGCACTTCTCCGAGGGCGAGTGCGTCGCCCGCGCGATCGATGAGCGTATTCAGCACCACCTCCTGCACCGTGCGACGCAGCGCCTGATCCCCTGAACTGGCCGATGCCGGCGCACCCCACGTGCGCGTGACGACGGTGCGAATCACCTCGTCGAGAGTGGGGTTCGCGGCGTCGCGTGCACTGAACAACACCACGCGCGCCGCACGATTGCGTTCGAGAATTCCTTCCACAACCTCAGTGGCGAGTCCACCAGCGAGCGTGATTTGATCGAGCGCCGTGCCCGCGTAGTCAAGCCATGCGTTGTCGGCATCGCCACCAGGCGGCACTGGCGGAATGAGCGCGAGCACGCGTTCTGGAACCGCAAGCGCCGCTGGCTCCAGCGCATCAAGCGCCATCGTTAACGCGCGACGTTGCGATGCCGCGGGCAGAATTGTTGTCGGTGTTTGTCCATCGCCACGCATCGCGTACGTAAAATCCATACCGCCAACAAATTTGATGAGGCTCTCCAACGAGTACCGATGATGCAGGTACACATGCGCAAATCGCATATTGAGCAAATACATTGGCTCGCCCGGCTTGATCGCGCGTTCGTCAAATTTGTCGATTAACAGGCGACGCACTTTCGACGTACGGTCAACAGCACTGAATGCGCTCGCGCCTTCCGTCCACCGTGTCGCATCGGGGATCGAACCCTCTGCACCCGAATGCTGATCGGCAATAAAGCGAATGCCTTTTGACAGTCCATCCTTCACAATTTGCCCAAGACCCTTCGCTTCAGCTGCTGCGTTCGGGAACCACGTGTAGCCGTATCGCACCGTGAGTGTATCCCACGCGCCACCGGCCGGTGCGTACGCTTGCGACAAATCGATTTCGTTTTTCGCGTTCAGAGAAATGAGCGGAAACGGATAGTCCATCACCGACGTACGACCTTGTGCCGACGCGATGTAGTTGTGCGGGAAGCCGAGTGTGTGTCCAATTTCGTGAGCGGCATGTTGCCGCCGGCGCGACATCGCAAACTGCTCGGCACTTACGGCTAGACCTTGCGGTCCAGCCGCTGGAAGCAGCCCTGCATAAATGTTGTAGTCGATCAGTGAACGCCACGCATCAATGCGCACAACGGTACGCACAATTTCGCCCGTACGCGGATCGGAAAACGACGGACCGACACTCGGCCCCGGACCGGCACGATGGACCCAGTACAGCATGCTGTAGCGCGCATCCATGGCATCCGCACCCGCCGGCAGATCACGCACAAAAAATGCATTCTTGAAGCCCGCCGATTCGAGCGTCTTGTTCCACCACATGCCACCGTCACGCAACGCCTCGCGATACTCGGCCGGAATTCCTGGGTCGAGATAGTACACAATTGGTTTGACGGGATCCGAGAGCTCTCCCCGCTGATATGCCGCGACGTCTTTCGGCACCAAACGCCAGCGTCCGGCAATCGTGTTGTGATACGTGCCCTCATAACTCTGCGAGAGATCAAGAAATTGCGGACCACTCACGCCTGATCGACCGTCGCCCTGTCGCGCGTGAAATCCTGCAGAATCAGGTAGTGCGACCAGCGAGTGATGGACTTCCATCGTCACCGAATTTGCGTCGGGCGCGTTGCGGCGCACCGTTTGTCCGGCGTTGTCCACCGCAAATGTGAGTACCGCATGAATTTCGGTGTTGGTCGGAAATGATTTGGTGCGGGCCGTGTCAATCCAACTGCGGTTGGCGTCGATGCGCGCAGTGCCTTGCTGCCCCCGACGTATCGATTCTGCAATACCATATGAATCGGAGAGGAAGAGCGACGTCGCATCGACAACGAGTGTACCGTTGGCCTCCGACTCGATGGGGAATGCGGCGACGACGGACGTTGGAAACGCCTCTGCA
>JAYTTR010000448.1:0-4482 GCA_043744935.1 Gemmatimonadaceae bacterium | reverse complement strand
CTCGGTAACCGTGGGTTTAGCGATCGGAACCCGAAGCTACCCGGGCGTCGCGCCCGTTGGCAAGCGCACCGACGAGGTCGCGTTCGAGAATTCTTCGGCCTCGCGGCCCCGCAGCGACGCGCTCACCACGTCACCGGCCTGCAAACGATAGAGCCGTTCGTACAATCCGTGACGGGCCACGAGTGCGCGATGCGTGCCACGTTCGACCACCTCGCCGTGGTGCAGCACCAAAATTTCATCCGCGTCCAATACTGTGCTAAGCCGATGCGCAATGGCGATCGTGGTTCGGCCCACCATCAATTCCGCCACGGCACGTTGAATATCGGCCTCGATTTGCGAATCGACCGCGCTCGTGGCTTCGTCGAGAATAAGCAACGCCGGATTGGCCGCAATAGCGCGCGCAAAGGCCAGAAGCTGTCGTTCTCCCACGCTTACGCTCGCACCACGTTCGGCGAGCTCGTGCTTCCATCCGCCAGGTAGCCGGTTGATGACGCGATCCGCGCCGACGCGCGCGGCCGCTTGGTGCAACGCCGCATCATCGAGGGTGGAACCGAGACGTAAATTGCTCGCGACATCGCCCGCAAAGAGAAAAATATCTTGTTGCACATAGCCAATCACGGCGCGCAACACGTCAACGGGGATCTCGCGAATATCCACGCCGTTGACCAGAATGCGTCCGCGCTGCGGTTCGTAAAATCGAAGGAGCAAGTTGACGATCGTTGTCTTTCCGGCGCCGGTGTGGCCAACCAACGCGATGGTTTCGCCTGGTCGCACCAGAAAGTTGACGTCTCGCAAGACCCAACGCACTTCATCGGCCGATGCCGATGCCGATGCCGATGCCGATGCCGATGCCGATGCCGATGGCGCACGCGCTGCGCTTGTCAGCGCGTCACGTGTGGACACATCGTCGCTCACGCCACCTTGCGCCGCGTACGCAAACCACACCTGCTCGAATTGCACCGTCACACCTCGGGCCCGTAGCGCCGCCACACGCTCTTCAACATTCACCGTTGGAGCAAGCCCCGGCGCCTCAGGTGTGTCGAGCAGCTCAAAAATACGTTCCGATGAGGCCATTGCTGCCTGCAAAATATTGTACTTCTCCGACAAATCTTGCAGGGGCTGAAAAAACCGTCGGACCAATTGCAGAAACGCCGCGACAGTGCCAACCGTGAGCGCATGTTGCGACACGCGAAATCCGCCCGCCACCACGAGGCTCGCCAACGCGAGCGTCGTGAGAAATTCGATCACTGGAAAATAGAATGCGTAGACGGTGATCGACGTGAGTTGCGCGTCGAGATGTGCATTGTTCAACCCATCAAAACGTTTGATTTCAACGCGCTCTCGTCCAAACAGTTGCACGATACGCACGCCCGACAATCGTTCGTTCAAGAACGCGTTCACCTTGGCGATGCGCACGCGTATGTCCCGATACACAGCGCGCACTCGCTGCTGAAAAATACGTGAAGCAAGAAATACGAACGGAATGACGACAAACGACGCCAGCGCCAATTGCCAATCAATCGTGAGCATCACGACACTGATCGCGGCCAACGTGAAGAGATCGCCGAGTCCGGCAACGACTCCCGATGTGAAGAGTTCGTTCAGGGCTTCCACATCGCTGGTGACGCGCGTCATCAGGCGACCCACAGGCGTCCGATCAAAGTACGCGATGGGCAAACGCTGCAGTCGCGCAAACAGCTCGGCGCGCAGGTCACGCATCACGCGCTGCCCGAGCAGGCTTGTACACAGTGTTTCACCGTATGCTGCGGCAAACTGTGCCATCAGCAGCGCCGCGAACAGGAACGCGACCCGCACCACGAGACCAGCGTCGTGCGCGGGGAAGGCTCGATCGATCACCCATCGCGTGAGGAGCGGCCCGACCAATTGCATAGCGGCTTCGACCACAATGAGCCCGAGCGCAGCCATCACCAAACCGCGATAGGGACGTACGTACCGCAAAAGTCGCCGGACAAGGCGCGCGTCGTAGGCTTTGCCTACGGCATCATCATCAGCGACGGAAGCAGCCATTCTTTCTGAATCTAAACAGTCCGCTCGATAGTTTTCACACCATGAAGGATCAGATTCGCATTCGCGGTGCCCGCCAGCACAATTTGAAAGGTTTTGACGTTGACATACCCCGCCGCGCGATTACGGTGGTAACGGGTGTGTCCGGTTCCGGAAAATCCTCGCTCGCGTTCGACACGCTGTATGCAGAAGGGCAACGGCGCTACGTCGAATCGCTGTCTGTATATGCGCGGCAATTTCTGGAGCGGATGGAAAAGCCGCTGGTGGATTCGATTGAGGGGATTTCGCCCGCTGTCGCCATTGAGCAAAAAAATCCGACGCGCACGTCGCGATCAACCGTTGGTACTGCGACGGAAATCTACGACTATTTGCGATTGCTCTGGGCGCGCATTGGCCACACGTTTTGTCGCGTCTGCGGACGAGAGTTACAACCAGACACCGTGCAATCCGTGACCGACGCCGTGATGGCGCTACCGGCCGGAACGCGATTCAGTGTGGCGTGCCCGCTCATCCGATCCAATCTCGTCAAACACGCCGTCATCGACGAGAACTTGCGCACGCGCGGTTTCGTGCGCGTGGCCGTTGCGGAACGGTTGCTCCATCTGGACGACCTCGTGAGCGAAGGGATCGACCTGGCGACCGCGCCCGATGTGTTCATCGTGATTGACCGATTGCGCGTGGCCGACGATGCGCGCGGACGTATTGCCGACGCGGTACAAACAGCGTTTATCGAAGGCGATGGTGACGTGGCGCTGCTCTTTCCTGAGCCCGTGCTTCCACCGGAACACTTGCGCACTCCGCAAACGCCGGGGTTCGTGACGCGTTTGTCATTTACCGAACGGTTCGAATGTCCGAACGATGGTACGCGTGCGCCGATCCCGTCGCCACAACTCTTTTCGTTCAACAATCCACAAGGCGCATGTCCCACGTGCAACGGCTTTGGCGCGACGTTGTCGTACGACGAAGCGCTGATCGTGCCCAATGGCGCGCGGTCCGTACGCGATGGAGCCATTGATCCTTGGACTGCGCCGCGATACGAAAAGCAGCGACGGACGGTGGTCGAATTTGCACGGTCAATCGGCGTCTCGCCGGATGCGTCGTGGACGTCGTTGCCGACAGCCGCCAAGGAGCAATTGTTGCGCGCGAAATCTCGCACGTACACCGGGATCTATCCGTTTCTCGAAGCGCTCGAGGAAAAGAAGTACAAGCAGTACATCCGCATTTTCCTGCGCAAATATCAGAGCGCGCGGACGTGTGTCGATTGTGGTGGCACGAAGCTCCAGCCCGATGCGCTGGCCGTCCGCATTGCGTCGCGCACCATCGCCGACGTCACGCAGCTGCCGATTCGAGATTTGCGCACGTGGATCGACACACTGTCGCTGCCAGCAAACGAAACGATTGTGGCCGACGCCGTGTTGCGGGAAGCACGTTCGCGTGTGCGATTTTTAGCGGATGTCGGGCTCACATATCTCACGCTCGATCGTGCCACGCGCACATTATCCGGCGGCGAAGCGCAACGCATCACACTCTCGAATGCGCTGGGCGCAGCATTGGTTGATGCGACCTATGTGCTCGACGAGCCGAGTATCGGACTGCACGCGCGCGATCTCGACAAACTGCTGTCGCTGTTGGTCCGGTTGCGCGATGTCGGCAACACAGTGGTGATGGTCGAGCATGACCTGGAGGCGATGCGCATTGCCGACTACATGATTGAGCTGGGGCCCGCCGCTGGTGAGCAGGGCGGCCAGTTGATATTTGCTGGTCCGATGCGCGATGTCGCGCAGAGCCCGCTCACGGGCAAATACCTGACCGGCGAACGCACCATTCCGCTTCCAGACAAGCGCCGCAAAGTCGGACCGCGTTGGCTTGAGTTGCACGGGGCGCGCGCGAATAACGTGCATGACGTCGATGTACGCGTGCCCATTGGCGCGTTGACTGTCGTGACTGGTGTGTCGGGGTCTGGCAAGAGCACACTGGTGCACGATATCCTGTTTCACGCCATCGAATCACGATTGCACGGCGAGCACTCGGCGAAGGAGCATTTGGGTGAAACCGTTGGCACGTACACGTCGCTCACGGGCGTCGAGTATGTGGATGACGTGGTGTTGGTGGATCAGAGTCCGATTGGCCGGTCTCCGCGGTCAAACCCCGTGACGTACGTGAAAGCGTACGACGAAATTCGTCGACTCTTTTCGCAAGTCCCGCTGGCGAAAACAAAAGGTTTTGGTCCAGGACACTTTTCATTCAATGTGGCCGGTGGCCGTTGCGACACCTGCGATGGTGCAGGAGCGATTGAGGTGGAGATGGTGTTCATGGCTGATGTGTTTGTGCCCTGTGATACGTGCGGAGGCAAACGGTTTAAACCGGAGGTGCTTGAAGTGCGCGTGAAGGGGCGCAACATCGCCGACGTGCTTGCGTTGACGGTAGATGAAGCAATCAAGTTTTTCCCGCGCGAAG
>JAYTTR010000447.1:0-4486 GCA_043744935.1 Gemmatimonadaceae bacterium | reverse complement strand
GCTCCGAACGCCCGCGAACGTATTCTGCCTCGTCTCATTGACGAGGAGATTAAGGAATCGTTCATCAACTATTCGATGAGTGTCATCGTCTCACGTGCATTGCCTGACGTTCGCGACGGACTCAAGCCGGTGCATCGTCGGGTGTTATATGCGATGAACGAGGCAGGGCTATTGCCTGGCCGTCCGTTCAAGAAATGTGCGACGGTGGTTGGTGATGTACTCGGCAAGTATCACCCGCACGGTGACTCGAGTGTCTACGACGCGCTCGTACGCATGGTGCAGACCTTCTCGTTGCGATATCCGCTCGTCGACGGACAGGGCAATTTTGGTTCGCTGGATGGCGATCGTGCAGCCGCATATCGGTATACCGAATCGCGTCTCACGAAAATGGCGGCGGAAATGCTCACGGACATCGACAAAAATACGGTCGCGTTCGTTCCCAACTTTGACGATCGACTGCAGGAGCCGAGTGTGTTGCCCTCGGGCGTTCCCAATTTGATGGTGAATGGGTCGTCGGGCATCGCGGTTGGTATGGCCACGAACATTCCGCCGCACAATTTCCGGGAGATTTCGGAAGCGGTCATCACGCTGATCGACAATCCGGATCTTGCCGCTGCAGATCTTCGAAAGATTGTGAAGGGCCCTGACTTTCCAACTGGCGGATTTATCTACGGTCGCGCGGGCATCGCCGATTATCAGGATACGGGCCGTGGTCGCATCGTCATGCGCGCGCGCGCCGTGATCGAGGAGAAAGAGTCGAGCGGTCGGTCGCAGATTGTGGTTACGGAAGTGCCGTATCAGGTGAACAAGGCCAAGCTCGTGGCGGACATCGCCGACTTGGTCCGGGAGCAGAAGTTGACGGGCATCAGTGCGCTGCGTGATGAATCAGATCGCGACGGTATACGCGTGGTTGTGGAGCTGAAACGCGATGCGATTCCACGCGTGGTGCTGAATCAGCTGTACAAGCACACCACCATGCAGTCGACGTTTGGTGTGATCATGTTGGCGTTGGTGCCGGACGTCAATACGCGCCAGCTCGTACCGAAAGTGCTGACACTCAAGCAATGTTTGTTGCACTTCATCGAGCATCGCCATGAAGTAATCGTGCGTCGTACGCAGTTTGACCTCGATAAGGCGCTCGAACGTGAGCACATCCTGGAAGGGCTGAAGATTGCGGTCGATAACATCGATGAGGTGATTGCGCTCATTCGCGCCGCTGACGACACACCGTCCGCGAGTGCGGAGTTGCAAGCGCGTTTTGCGTTGAGTGAGCGACAGGCCGAGGCCATTCTCAATTTGCGTCTCGCCAAGCTCACAAACCTGGAGCGCGACAAACTCGACGAAGAGCTGGTCGAACGGCGCACATTTATCGCCGAGATGCGTGGCATTCTCGAGTCGAAGCCGCGTCGCATGGAAATCATGAAGTCCGAACTCCTCGCGGTGACGGAGCAGTTCGGCGATGAGCGTCGTACCGAGATCGTGAGCGACGAGGGTGAATTCTCGATCGAAGACCTGATCGCCGAAGAAGAGATGGTGGTAACGATTTCGCACCAAGGCTACGTGAAGCGTACGGCCGTGTCGCTCTACAATCGACAAGGACGTGGTGGTCGCGGCAAGCAAGGTGCGGATCTCAAAGATGGCGATTTCATGGAACGTTTTTACGTGGTTTCGACGCACACGTACATCCTGATTTTCACCGACGATGGTCGATGCTTCTGGATCAAGGTGCACGAGTTGCCGCAGGCCGGACGTGACACGCGAGGCAAGCCGATCGTGAACTTGATCAACGTCACGCCGGACACGCGCATTCGGGCCGTGGTGCCCGTGCGCGAGTTTACCGACAGCGAGTTCTTGCTATTCTGTACGAAAAACGGCACCGTCAAAAAGACGGCGCTCTCGCAGTACTCGAATCCTCGCGCGAACGGCATCAAGGCCATCAAGATTGAGGACGATGACGAGTTGATGGATGTGCAGGTAACCAGCGGTTCTAACGACGTGGTGCTGGCGACTCGTCACGCGCTCTCGGTGCGATTCCACGAAAGCGATGTTCGCGAAATGGGACGCGACACCACGGGCGTGAAGGGCATCGAGTTGCGGCCGGGCGATAGCGTGGTGGGCATGGTGGTGATCAAGCGCGACTCAACGCTGTTGGTGGTGACGCAAAAGGGACTCGGAAAGTGCTCTGATATCGAGGAATACCGCGTGCAGAAGCGCGGAGGCAAAGGCATTCTCACGTTGAATCGCACCGACCGTACTGGTGACGTCGTCGCCTTGATGGAAGTCGTACCTGCAGACGAATTGATGTTGATGACGCGACACGGTGTCGCCATTCGCATCAAGGTGAGCGAGATCCGTGTTGCCAGTCGCGCAACGCAGGGCGTGAAGCTTGTTGCGCTCGACGACAAGGACATCGTGTCCGCCGTCGCACGTGTTATTCCCGACGACAAGGACAGCGTGATCGACGCCGTGGAAGGTCCAGTAGTCGATCCAGGGTTTGGTGAGCTCGGGCTCACTGATGGTGACGCTGGCGGAGGCGCATGATCGCGAACCACGCGGCGCATCGTCGGTGACGATCGCCGACATCGACACCTCGCTCGTGACGCTCGAACAGCTCGAGCGCGCGGCGCGCGGGCTCGAAGGCATCGCGGTACGCACACCGCTGATGTTTGTCGATGCGCTCAGCGAGCGTTTTGCGAGTGGCGTGTGGGTGAAGCCGGAAATGTTGCAACGCACAGGGGCGTTCAAGTTTCGCGGTGCGTATACGTTTTTACGGGAGATGTTGCCGGAAGATCGCGCGCGCGGCGTGATTGCGCCGTCGTCGGGCAATCACGGGCAAGCGGTGGCATACGCCGCGCGCATGTACGGCATACCGTGCACGGTGGTGATGCCGACCACCGTAACGGCCGCCAAACGTGCCGGTGCTGAGCGCTATGGAGCCACGGTGCTATTGGCTGGCGTGACCACGCTTGATCGATTGGCGAAAGCGGACGAACTTGCGCTCGCGACGGGCGCCATTGTTGTGCCACCGTACGACCATCCGCTCATCATCGCCGGCCAAGGCACACTTGGCTTGGAGATTGTGCACGACCTACCCGACGTTGGTACGGTGATCGTACCGGTTGGCGGCGGCGGATTGTCGTCAGGCGTCGCGGCAGCAGTCAAGTTGAGCAAGCCGAACGTGCGCGTGGTGGGCGTCGAGCCCGCCGGCGCGCGAAAATTGTCGGCTGCTCGGGCGGCTGGTCATCCGGTGACGCTCGATCATTCGTCCGGATTGCCCGATGGTTTGCTGGGCGTGCGCATTGGTGCGCGAAATTTTGTGCATCTCGAACGGTATTGCGACGACGTGGTGCAGGTTGACGACGGCGCGATCCGGTGTGCGATGCGTTTTGTGCTTGATCGACTCAAGTTGGTGGCGGAGCCCAGTGGGGCGATCACGATCGCGGCGTTGATGGAAGGATTGGTGGTGCCAACCGGTCCAACCGTTGTTGTGCTGAGCGGTGGCAATATTGAGTGGCCCGGATTGTTGGAGTTGATCGCTGACCCATTGGTGGCGAGTTAGGTGCTCATGTCCATGTCGCGCATCCTCGTGGCGGACGACGACCCGTCAGTCCTTGAATCAGTTACGTGGCTGCTGAAGGAAAACGGGTACGAAGTTGTGCCGGCGAACGGTGGTGCGGCGTGTTTGGATCAACTCGAACGTCGTTCACCCGATTTGCTGTTGCTCGACATCCTCATGCCGGACGCCGATGGATTACAGCTCTTGGAGCGCATCAAGAGTGACGAGCGGTGGCGTGATTTGCCCGTGCTGATGTTGTCGGCGCAACCGCCGGAGGAGGCATCGGTGCGTTCCCTGGGATTGGGTGCCGCCGACTTCATTCGCAAACCGTACCGGCCGAAAGAATTGCTCGCGCGCGTGCAAGCGCATTTGCGCATGGGTACCGTGTTACGCGCCACCCGCTTGGCGTTAGTGCGCACGGAAGAAGCACTCGTGCGTGCGCAACAGGATGCCGATAGCCGGCGCAAGTTGGTCGATATTCTGCACGAAGTCACCGGTGATTTGTCGGTGTCTGAACTGTTTCATCTACTCGTACGTCGCGCGGCGCGTGCACTTGGCGTCTCGCATTGTTCGGTGGTGTTGGCACGACCCGGCGAGGCGTCTGCGGTGGTGGTGGCGGCCTACGAAAATCCAAAATTGCAGCATCTCACCATTCAACTGGATCGCTATCCTGAGCTCAAGGCGGCACTCGACAGTGGGCAGCCATTGTTGGTCGAAGATCTCGACACGCATCCGCTTTATGAAGGCGTGCGGCACGTGTGGGGAATCGAAGGCATCGAGATTCCTATTCGCTCGGTAATTGCGTTGCCGTTCACTATTGAGCGTGGACAGTATGGCGTATTTCTCGTGCGGCGTACGCGCGACCAGGAACCGTTTGGGGCGTCCGATCTCGAGTTTGCGCAAGCGGTGATCACGGCGGCGGTCGCGGTG
>JAYTTR010000446.1:0-4496 GCA_043744935.1 Gemmatimonadaceae bacterium | reverse complement strand
GTGAAACTGCCGCTCACATCACGCGCGGGACACTGCATGCATTTTGTGCGGACTTGTTGCGCGAATTTGGCGCGTACGTAGGGCTCGATCCCGGCTTTGGCATCGCCGACGAAGAATATCAACTCGGCGCGCTCCGTCGAATTGAAGGTCCACGCAAGTGGCATCGCAGCACTCTGACGCGCTTTTCGGCGTATCGATTTCGCGGTGACCGCATGTACGCCAATGACATGAAGTTGTTTGCTGATTACGAGCGTTTTCTCAGTGAGCGCAACATTGTGGACTTCGACATACTCGTGATCAAGACCGCCGAGCTGTTGGAGACGTCAGCGGCTGCGGCAACCATCCGCGCGCGCTTTGATATCGTGCTCGTCGACGAGTTTCAGGATTTGAATCCGCTGCAGTATCGCGTCGTTCGCGCGCTGGCCCACGAACATCGGCACGTGTTCGCTGTGGGCGACGATGATCAGTCGATCTATTCCTGGGCCGGTGCCGACCCTGCGGTGTTCATCACATTCGTGAATGATTTCGGCGTCTCCGCGAAAATCGAACTCGAAGAGAATCGACGCTGCCCGCATGACGTGTTCGCTGTTGCACGACAGCTGGTGATGGTCAATACACCACTCTTCGCAAACCGTGTCGCAGCACGAGCCGATCGCGCTTCCGCATTTCCCGTACAGGCCTTGCGCTTCGCGAATGATGATGACGAAGCCGCGTGGATCATCGAGGACATTCGCCGAGACCGGGCGCAACATGGGCACGCGTGGGGCGACGTCGCGCTGTTGTACCGCTCACATAACATTGGTTATCGACTTGAAGCTGCGTGTCTGAACGGCGACGTACCGTGTTTGCTGGCGAAGGGGCGCGCGCTCGCCGACGACAAAGTTGTACGCTATGTGATTGCAGCCGCACGCGTGATTGCCTCGCCGCACGACGACCTCTTTCGCAACGCTTTCTTCCGTGAGGTATTGCCACGTGCGCTCTACGACGAAGCGATGGCCAAAGCGGAAGAGAGCGACACAGTGCTCGGCAGGCAACTCGGTCGAATGGCCGCGCAGCTTCCTCGCGCCGACGAAAACGGTCGACAAATTCGTCGAGCCCTCGCCGATTCGCGCAATCTTGAAGCGATTGGTCAACAGCAGGATTCGTTAACGACCCTTGTGCAGGATTTACTGTCACGCAAAGTCGGTGCGACGCGTTCGATCCTTGACGATCACCACGACGAAATCAGTGATCCGGCAATGCTCGCCGACGTCGTGGCACTCGCTGATGTGCTGCGGGACGCGCGCGCTCGCCGAGCCAACTTCTGGGTTTCGAAAATGGGCGGTGTGGAGATCCCACTTGCCGGGCTGCTCGCAGAAGTCGGCATCAACGTCGTCCATGGTGCCGAGCCGCTTGACGTAGATGCGTTGCGGCTTGTGCCGGGATCAATCACGAGTGTCGATCTCCCGCTCGGCGTATTCAAAGCAGCGCAACTCCTCGAAATGAGCGCGTCAGCTGTTGCGTTTACGAATTTCACGGCGATTGATCTCGAGACCACTGACAATGACACAAGCACCGCCGAGATTGTGGAGATCGCTGCGGTACGTGTGCGTGACGGGCAGGTTGTCGCCGAGTTTGCACGCCTCGTTCGACCACGGACCGCGATCGCGCCTGGCGCGACAGCCACTCACGGCATTGATGCGGCAGAGTTGGCGGATAAACCGTACTTCGAGGACGTGTGGCCCGAGTTCCGCGACTTTCTCGGCGACGACGTTGTGGTGGCTCACAATGGCTACGATTTTGATTTTCAGATCTTGAGCCGGATGGCGAAAGAGCACGGACAGTTGTTTGATGTCACTACGTTTGACACGTTGCCACTGGCACGCGACCTCTTTCCGACCAGTCGCAAACTTGTTGATCTCGCGCGGCGTTTCGGCGTGCCCACCGGGCAATCGCACCGCGCGCTCGATGATACACGCGCGCTGGCGCATGTGACGTTGGCGCTTGGACGCGCGAAGGTAGAACGCGCACGGAAAACCTCGCTTAGTGATCAGCTCGGACATCTTGGGGTCGCGCTCGCACTTTCTGATGTGGAGTCGTTGACGAACGAGGGCGTGTTGTTCCAGAAGTTGACGCGTGTGGCGGCGCTGGGCAGGTACAGTGGCGCTATCGATTGGTACGAGAAAACTCGCGGTGACGACACGGCGTTGCCAACGGTCGACGAATTGATTGTACGACTCGGCGGAGTCGCACTCATGGAAAAAATTCGGACTGCAAAATCTGCTGATGATCGTTATCCCGAAGCCATGCTGCGATTGCGCCGGCTGATCGCTCAGTTGCCGGATGCGTCATTTCACGATCAGCTTTTGGTGTTTCTCGAGCGCGTGGTGCTCTCGAAATTTGACGGAGAGCAAAGTGCTTTCGACCGCGTCAATCTGCTAACGCTGCATTCAACGAAGGGTCTGGAGTTTTCGCGCGTGTATATCGTGGGTGTGGAAGACGAACAGCTTCCTGGTAAATCGAGCACGAAGGATCCGACTGCGCATGAGCTCGAGGAGGGCCGTCGATTGCTCTACGTGGGTATGACACGCACGATTGATCGGCTTGTGCTCACGACAGCGGACACGCGTGCAGGGAAGGCTACGACAGGCCATCGCTTCCTCGACGAAATGCAACTTACGCCGGTATCACCGCGATGAGCGACGTGCAGTGGCTCATCCCGGTCGGCGCCGAGAGTGTGAGCGCTGCGTATGCATCGGCACCCGCGAGCGGCAACGATGCGGTGTTTATTTGCGCGCATGGTGCTGGCGGCAATATGAACGATCGTGGTATGCTCGCGACGGCGGCAGCGATGCACGATGCAGGGCTCGGTGTGGTGCGTTTCAATTTCCTGTACACGGAAAAGAAATCTGGTCGCCCAGATCCGATGCCGCGGTTGATGGATACCACGGTCGCCGTGGTCGCGTATGTGCGGGCAGTGCTCACGCCGAGTCGCATATTTATTGGTGGGCGATCAATGGGTGGGCGTGCTGCATCAATGCTTGCCGCCGACGGATACGACGCTGCCGGATTACTGTTGTTGGCGTATCCGCTACATCCGGCTGGTCAACCGGAGAAGTTACGAGATGCACATTTTCCGCAAGTTCGAATGCCGGTGCTCTGTTTCAACGGCACGCGCGATGCGCTGTGTACACCGGCCTTGATGGAGCGAGCGCTCACGACCGTGACAGCGCCGTGGACGATGCATTGGGTGAACGGCGCTGACCACAGCTTTCACGTGCTCAAGTCGTCGGGAAGAACAGATGCGATGGTGATGGAAGAAATCAGCGACGCGACGATCAAATGGAGTGCTTCAATTACCCACTGGCGATCGAAAAAAACATGACGGTAGAACTCCATCGCACACTTTCAAAGTCTGACTTCCAGCTCGCGTCCGATTGCGTGATGAAGCTGCACTGGCGCGAGAATGGCTTTCCAGATAATCGCGTTTCCAATCCATACCTGCAGCTATTGGCGGACGGTGGATACATGGTGGAAGCGTTGGCGCGCGCTATGTACGCGGGCGGCACGATGGCCGAATCGAGTGGGAACGTAACGGCCGACGCCGCACGTACGCTCGAATTGTTGCGCGCAGACAACGTCACGCTGTACCAGGCAACGTTTGCTGCCGGGCGACGCCTGGTGCGCACGGACATTATCCAGAAGCGCGGCAACGTCGTGCGGTTGATCGAGGTGAAAGCCAAGTCGTTTGACGGGGCAGAACATACCGCGAGACTGGACAGCGGCGGCGCTGGCGTGTTTCGAACAAAATCGAAAAGCAGCACGATTCTCAGTGATTGGCTCCCGAAATTTAGAGACCTCACCTATCAAGTGCTGGTGATCGAACGTGCATTGCCCGGCGTCACGGTGCTACCTTTTTTGCTACTCGTCGACAAAAGCAAACGATCTTCGCTTGACAACCTGCCCAGCTTGTTTTCGTTGGTGCGACACGAACGCGCAGACGGTTCAACGCGCTTGCTCTCGGCGGATTTCGTTGGGAGCGACGACGATCTAGGCAAACTCGATCTGCTCACTGAAGTAGATGCTTCGTCAGAAGTCACGTTGTTACGTGACGCAGTTGACGCAGATGCGACGCAATTCGAAACGCAACTCGATGCGCCATTCGCCGCACTGACACCGCCACTCGGCCCTCACTGCGGCGACTGCGAATTTCGCACGGAGCCAATCGCCGAGAGTGGGTTTGCACAGTGTTGGGGTACGTTGGCAACCATCGCACCGCATGCGCTCGGCCTGTTCAATGTGAGCAGCGTCAGCGACGCCGACGGTACGTCGATCGTGACGGCACTCGCACGCGCAGGCAAGGCATCGCTGTTTGACATTCCAGAGAGTCGGCTCGCCAAAAAGGATGGATCAGTCGGACCAGTGGCTGAACGACAATTGCGACAACTGCGGCATTCGCGAGCGGGTACGACGTGGGTGAGTTCCGCACTGCGCGAGAAGCTTGAAGGCCTTACGTA
>JAYTTR010000445.1:0-4509 GCA_043744935.1 Gemmatimonadaceae bacterium | reverse complement strand
TCGCTGTAGTCCGCCCCACGCCCTCAGTCGGAGTTAGATCGAATGCCATTTTCTGCCACGCCCCCGGAAGGTCCAGTCACATTGTCCGCCAACGCGCGGACTGTGCTCGAGAAGCGATATCTCGTCAAGGATCGAACGGGTAAGTCAGTCGAGCAGCCAGAGGACATGTTCTGGCGCGTGGCGACCGTGGTGGCTGAGGCGGACCGTCGATATGGCGCGAGCGATGGCGGCGTGCAGGCACTGGCCGAGGAATTCTATTTCCTCATGACGCAGCGTCGGTTTGAGCCAAATTCGCCTACGCTGATGAACGCCGGTCGTCCGCTTGGGCAACTGTCGGCGTGCTTTGTGTTACCGGTCGGTGATGCGCTGTCGAACGGACACGACGGCATCTATGACACCCTGCGGTCGATGGCGCTCATTCACCAAAGCGGTGGCGGAACGGGTTTCTCGTTCTCTCGCGTGCGCGGCAAAGGCAGCATGGTGCGGTCGACCACGGGCGTGGCGTCCGGACCAGTGTCATTCATGAAACTGTATGACGCGAGCACGGACGCGGTGAAGCAGGGCGGTACTCGACGCGGCGCGAACATGGGCATTTTGCGCGTTGATCATCCAGACGTGATGGACTTTATCGCGTGTAAAGAAGATCTCACGCAGATCACCAACTTCAATATTTCCGTCGGCATTACCACGAAGTTCATGGATGCCGTGAAGGCCGATGGGAGCTACGATCTTATTGAGCCTTCCACGAAGGAAGTGGTCGGGCAGATGCGCGCGCGTGAAGTGTGGGACAAGATGATCCTGGGTGCGTGGCGTACGGGCGAACCGGGTGTGTTTTTCATCGATGAAGCCAATCGCTACAACCCCGTGCCGCACATGGGAGAGTACGAAGCCACCAATCCGTGTGGCGAACAGCCGTTGCTCGCGTATGACGTCTGCAACCTGGGTTCGGTCAACTGCGGCTATTACGTCATCAATGGCGTGATGGACTGGGACGCGTTTAAACGCGACATCGCCATCAGCACGCACTTCCTCGACAACATCATCGACGTCAACAAGTATCCGTTGCCGGAAATCGATGCGTTGTCCAAGCGCATTCGTCGCATTGGACTTGGTGTGATGGGTTTTGCCGACATGCTGGTGCGCATGGGCATTCCGTACGACAGCGTGGAAGGCGTCGAGATGGGCCGTCGCGTGATGCAGTTTGTCGACGTCGAAAGCAAGAAGGAAAGTCAGCGTCTCGCGGGCGAGCGTGGCCCGTTCCCGGAGTGGGCGCAGTCAATCTGGGGCCCGGACGAAACGTGTGCACGTGATGAGAACGGCGCGCGCATCCGGCCGTTGCAGATGCTGCGCAATTGCAACGTCACAACGGTTGCACCAACAGGCACGATCTCGATCATCGCGGGTTGCTCCAGCGGACTTGAGCCACTGTTTGCCGTTGCCTTCATGCGCAATCAGGCCGGTGTGCGGATGCCTGATGTGAACGAAGATTTCATCGCGATCGCCAAGAAGGAAAACTGGTATAGCGATGAACTCATGGAGCGGATCGCCACCACGGGCTCGGTGAAGCACGCCGAAGTGCCCATCAAATGGCAAGCGGTGTTCAACACGGCCAACAACATCTCGCCCGACTATCACATTCGCATGCAGGCGGCGTTTCAACAGCATTGCGACTCCGCCATCAGCAAAACGACCAACTTCGGTTTCTCGGCCACGCAGGACGATGTGCGCGCGATTTACGAAATGGCGTACGAAGCGAAGTGCAAAGGCGTGACGGTGTATCGCGATGGCTCGCGTGACAACCAAGTGCTGAGCACTGGTGCCACCGAAGGGGCGGCGGCGAAGCGTGATGGAGCGCCTGCTGATGCGAAAGCCGAAGCGGCGAGCAAGCGCGAACTGGGCGAACTCCAAGGCACGATCGCCGAGTTGCAGAATGAGTTGGAGCGTACGCAAAAGCAGTTGTTCAGTGCGGAGTCGGAAAACGCATCACGTCGTGTAAAACGTTCGCGACCAGAGACCATGCGCGGCACGACCATTCGCAAAGACACACCGCTAGGCACGATGTTCGTGAATATCACGGAAGACGAAAAAGGACAGCCGTTCGAACTGTTCTTGAATCTCGGTAAAGCCGGCGGCAGTGCGATGGCTGATGCGGAGGCGATTGGTCGTCTCGTGTCGCTCGCGCTCAGAAGTGGCATTCCGATGATGGAAATTCATCGGCAGTTGCGTGGCATTTCGTCGGACCGCGCGGTGGGTCTCGGTCCCAACAAAGTGTTGTCGATGCCTGATGCGGTTGGTATTGCGTTAGAGCAGTGGTGGAGAGACAAGCAGGGTGTGCAGCAAGACCTGTTGGGTGGTGGACAACAGGCGCCGGTGAGTTCACTGACGCCGCCGCAATCGCTGGCCGGTATTGTGCCGACGTCGCGTCCACCCGTCGGCGCACAGCAGATGCAGCCGGACGTGTTTAGCGGTGGTCACGGTGGCGAGGTGTTCATGGGCACGTGTCCCGACTGCGGCAGTCAGTTGGAGTTTGCCGAAGGGTGCGTGAAGTGCCATGTGTGCGGCTTCAGCGAATGTGGGTGAGATAAACATGGAAACGACCGAGGCGACGTGGCCGAGGGTGTTGGAGCGCATTTGTGGGGTGTTGTTGGCGACGCTATTCGGGGCGACGCGAACGTGGGGGTAGGGGAATAACAAAGGCGGCGTCTCGAGGTGAGACGCCGCCTTTGCTCTCGCACTACAGGCTCTCGAGAATTGTCCCTTGCGTCGTCGCGATTTCAAGTCTGGGCGACGGAGCACCGTCAATGGCAGGTTGATTTTGCCGAAATCGGATTGCTTACAATCACAGCGGAGAACATGGGCAACCGACTAACGCAAAAACGAGAGCCTCGGGTCAGCGATGCCAAAAGTAGCAAGGTCAGATGCGTTTCACTGGTAGTTTGAAACGTGTCAACGAAAGCTCTTGATCGACGTCCAAAACGATTTCGTTACCAATGAATTCGTACCTTCGTCCCGTAATCAGATAGTACTGAGATTGTTTGTTGCACAGACGAAATGAGTGCTTCTCATCGGACGCGTAGCCGCGATGGACAGGCTCGACACGTTCGCTGGTGTCGCATTCAACGACACCGTTTTCTCCACCTTCATCAAGTTTCCACGTCGACAACGTGCGGGTCGATCCACACCCGCATGTGACGTGGACGCAGACGTACAACTCCGGCGATGCGACGACGCGTCGAGCCGGAATCTAGTTGTGCGAGAATGCTGGCTTACACGCTGGTTGGTGTAAGTGGCGCAGCAGCGGATTTCAAAATTCACGCAGTAGGTAGACCCCCTCAGCACTCTATTACATGCATACGTCAGCGGCGGGCAGCTTGCGCACCATTCTGGTGATGGCTTTTACGCGCAGATTCCGGCATTACATCCCGCTTTCGCTCGCGAGCATGCTCCTGCTCGGAGCCTGCAGCGATGGTATTACGGAGGCACCAAGTATTCCGCCAACTATGATAGTGACAAATGCGATTGACTTGGTTGACATCGTTTCCGACGTACAAGTGCGCATCATTCCGAATTTGCCCGAGGGTGCACTACGCAATCAGCTCGCCGCGGCACTGACAGCGCTATCGCGTGCGCTCGATCAAGGTCTCGCACCGCCGGTTCGTGCAGCGATTAGCGCTGCAAATTCTGCGGTAGATCGCATTGCGCCGAGCATTGTGGATGATGCCGATGCGCGCGCTGAACTTGATGTGGTGCGCTTGGAGCTGGATGCACTCGACTCGCAATTAGTGATCACGACGCGGAATGCAAAGTGACGCGCGCGATTGAAGTGCGGCATACACGCGATGCGATCATGGGCGCGATCGCCATGTCGATGTTGAGCGTCATACCCCAGACACTCGTCGCGCAAAGTGCGAAAGTGGTATACGCGTGTTTTCTGCGGAGTTCTGGCACGGTGTATCGCATCAAGGAGCCGGGACTACCGCAGTCGTGCAACGGCACCTCGGCGATTGAGTTCACGTGGATTGAAGGCGCCGCTGGGGCGAACGGCACGACGGGTCTCACTGGGCCGATAGGACCTGCGGGACCCATCGGCTTGACGGGTGCCATGGGGTCGCTCGGTCCAATGGGTGCGATAGGCCCGCTTGGGCTCACGGGCGCGACCGGCGCGACTGGTGCAACGGGAGCAATCGGTGGAACGGGTACTTTGGGTGCGGTCGGGCCTATGGGAGCGACGGGGCTGACCGGACCGATCGGCGGCACCGGCTTGCCCGGAACGCCCGGATCGGCGGGATTGATCGGGCCGGTGGGTCCGAGTGGTCCGTCGGGAATGTCTGGTCCCATGGGGTTGACGGGGTTGATGGGCGTTAGCGGTGCATCGGGCACTATGGGTCTTCCGGGCGTGAGTGGTTTGACCGGTGCCACGGGTCTGATGGGAGCGACAGGCCCCATTGGTATTACGGGTGCCACTGGTGCCGTTGGTGCTATTGGTCCGATTGGATTGCCGGGATCGAC
>JAYTTR010000444.1:0-4529 GCA_043744935.1 Gemmatimonadaceae bacterium | reverse complement strand
CGATCAGACCATTTACCGTATCAACTCTGTCCGACAATCAATCCGAGTCCTTCTTCGGCCACCTTGCCTTTTCCTTTGACCACGGGACTTCGCATCGTCGAACCACGGAGGAGCGTCACCGCGAGCAGCGCAAAGGCGACAGAGAACGCACCCACAGCCATTGCAATACGCACACAGGTCTGCTTGAATCCATCCATCTGCTGCGATTGCACAATGCTCTTGAGTTGCAACGCATCCAGTATAAACAGCGCGAAGGATGCGATGAGAAAGATCGTCGAAAGCAGCGCAATGGCGCCGACAATCCGCTCGAGTCCACGCTGTGCAGAGACGCGCGCGAACGCGCCGACAAATGTGAGTCCGAGATACGGGAGCAAGAGAACCGCGGAACCAACGTTCGCCGCTTGAAAGCGCCACTTGATCGCGCCAAGCTGAAGTGGCATTAACTGCGAAATGGCTTGGATGAGCGGAATGAACACCAGCAACAGCCCCGCAGTAATAATGATTCGTCGCGCTGGTGCGTCGTCTTCGAGGCTGTACGTGTCAGGCATAGGAAGGGAGTGAAAGCGTCGGTAAACAGAAGGTTCGGACAGGGAAATCCGACCGGACATTGCAGGGCACACCGCAGAGCAAAACCGTTCCGTGATAGACGGCCAGAAGGCCCAACTCGTCACGTCGGCGGCAGGGCCCCACAAGCAGTGCTGCGTCATCAACATAAAAGGGCCGTCGGTGTAACGGTGGCGCAAGGGCCAGTGACAAGCGCTCAAGCCCGTGGTGTGAGACGCCGACAAGTATACGTGTGTGGGTCGTGTGCTCCGCCGCTGGACTGCAGTCCGCACTGCTGTGTCAAAAAAGCGCATTTTAGGAGATTCGACGATGTCATTGCTGTCCGTTCGCCCGCTCTTGCTGCCCGCCCTCATCGTCGCCGTCGTCTGTGGACCGTTCGCGCGTCCAGCGGCGGCACAAGAAGAAAAAGTTTATCCCATTAGTGAACTTTCCAATCCACCAAAGCTCACGTCCATGGTCCTTGCCGCGCGGCTCATTCAGGAATCGTACCCAGTCGAACTAAGAAACCGCGGCGTTGGCGGCATGGTCGAGCTCCAGTTCATCGTGGACTCGAAAGGAAAAGTTGATCCCACGTCCGTGGAAATTGTTGACGCAACGCAGACCGCGCTCGGCGAGGCCGCTAAAAGAGTGGTCACACGTCTCGACTTTTCCCCGGGTAAGTTGAACGGCACAAGCGTGCGTACGAAAGTCGTGCTTCCCATCATCTACAAACCGTAACAGTAGGGACAACAGGTCGCCTCGTTCGGCTGGTTGCTCGCTCGACCCATCGCTAACTTCTCGCGTCATGTCCATGCGAGAGAAACTCGATCGGCTCACTGTTGCGCGCGACGCAGCCGAGCAAGGTGGTGGCGCCACGCGCCTCGCCGCACAGCACGCGAAAGGCAAACTATCTGCGCGTGAGCGCCTCGACGTCCTACTCGACGAGGGGTCGTTCATCGAGCTCGATCGTTTCGTCACGTCGCGGTCCACCGCGGACGGTGAAGTGCCGATCTACGGTGATGGCGTCGTGACGGGGCATGGACGCATCGAAGGACGATCCGTTTATGTCTTCTCGCAAGACTTTACGGTGTTTGGTGGCTCACTGTCCGAAGCACATGCGGCCAAGATTTGCAAGGTGATGGACCTCGCCGTGCGCAACGGCATGCCAATCATTGGGCTGAATGATTCCGGTGGAGCGCGTATTCAGGAAGGTGTCGTTTCGCTCGGCGGATACGCCGACATTTTTCTGCGCAACACAATGGCGTCGGGCGTCATTCCACAGATTTCGGCGATTCTCGGACCATGTGCCGGCGGCGCAGTGTACTCGCCCGCAATTACTGACTTCATCTACATGGTACGTGGCACCAGCTACATGTTCGTGACTGGCCCGAACGTAGTGAAGACCGTCACGCATGAAGACGTGACCATGGAGCAGTTAGGTGGCGCCGATACGCATGCGGGAACGAGCGGCGTCGCGCACTTTGCATGCGATTCCGAACTCGCGTGTCTGCAGCAGATTCGCGAACTGTTTCGATTCGTCCCATCCAACAATGTCGATAGTCCGCCACGTGGCACCGGTCGTGATCCAGCAGATCGACGCGACGAAGCGCTCCTCGATATTGTACCAGACAATCCCAATAAACCCTACGACATGCACGAGGTGATCGCGCATGTCGTCGATGACGCAGAGTTTTACGAAGTACAGCCTGACTATGCGGGAAATATTCTCATTGGCTTTGCGCATTTAGGAGGTTACAGCGTGGGTATTGTCGCCAACCAGCCAGCGGTTATGGCCGGTGTCCTCGACATCAACTCGTCGATGAAGGCGGCGCGCTTTGTTCGCTTTTGTGATTGCTTCAATATTCCGTTGATCACGTTCGAAGACGTTCCCGGCTTTCTGCCAGGGCTCGCGCAAGAGCACGGTGGCATTATCAAGCATGGCGCGAAGTTGCTCTACGCGTATTGCGAGGCAACCGTACCGAAGCTTACCGTCATCACACGGAAGGCGTACGGCGGCGCGTATGACGTCATGAGCTCAAAACATATTCGCGGCGATTTCAACGTTGCGTGGCCGACCGCTGAAATTGCGGTGATGGGCCCCAAGGGCGCTGTAGAAATCTTATACAGGAAAGAGATCGCCGAGAGCGAAAACCCGACCACCGCCGCCGAACAGCGCGTCAGTGAATACACGGAGAAGTTCGCGAATCCCTATATCGCTGCAGCGTACGGCTACGTCGACGATGTGATCGACCCTCGCGATACGCGGCCGCGCTTGATTAGCGCGCTTGAAACATTGCAAGGCAAGCGCGATCGTAATCCGCCCAAGAAGCACGGTAATCTTCCGCTGTGAGCTCCGGCATGTTCAAAAAACTGCTCATCGCCAATCGCGGAGAAATTGCACTGCGCATCATTCGCGCATGCCACGAGCTTGGCGTGAAGACAGTGGCCGTGTATTCCGAAGCGGATGCGCGCGCGCCGCACGTGCGTGAAGCCGACGAAGCGGTGTTGATTGGACCACCGCCATCAAGCCAGAGCTATCTCGTCGGCGAACGGCTCATCGAGGTTGCGCAGCGCGTTGGTGCGGAGGCTATCCATCCAGGCTACGGTTTTTTGTCCGAGCGTGCGTGGTTCGCGCGCGCCGTACGGGACGCTGGTCTGGTGTGGATTGGACCACCGGCCGAGGCGATTGAAGCGATGGGATCAAAGACCGCTGCGCGTCAACTCGTGATAGCCGCGGGCGTGCCGGTCGTGCCCGGAACGACTGAAGCGATTACCAATGTCGACGCGGCAATCGCAGTGGCCGAGTCGTTTGGTTTTCCCGTGTTGCTCAAAGCCGCAGCGGGCGGTGGCGGGAAAGGGATGCGCATTGTGCATGCAGCGGCCGATCTCGCCGATGCGCTCGCCTCCGCGAAGCGCGAAGCACAAAATGCGTTCGGTGACGATGCGGTGTACATCGAGAAGTACATCGACGGACCTCGGCATGTCGAGATTCAAGTGCTCGCCGACTCGTATGGACACGTGATTCATCTGGGCGAACGTGAGTGCTCCGTTCAGCGACGTCATCAAAAGATGATTGAAGAAGCGCCAAGTGTGGCCGTCACACCGGAACTTCGCGCGCGCATGGGTGCAACGGCCGTCGCAGCAGCACGCGCCGCGGGCTACGTCAACGCGGGTACGTGCGAATTCTTGCTCGATAAGAGCGGCGCATACTATTTCCTCGAAATGAACACGCGCATTCAAGTCGAACATCCGGTCACCGAGTTGGTTACCGGTCTCGATCTCGTGCAGTGGCAAATTCGTATCGCGGCAGGCGAAGCCTTGCCGTTTGCGCAAAAAGAATTTACGCCGCGTGGATGGGCGATCGAGTGTCGCATCACGAGTGAAGATTCGACCAACGGTTTTTTGCCCTCGACGGGTCGCATCGCGTACCTGCATGTGCCCAGTGGTCCTGGTGTGCGGTGGGATAGCGGTGTCGAGTCCGGTAGTGAAGTCGGATTGTATTACGATCCGATGCTGGCGAAGCTGATCGTGCACGCGCCCACACGGCCCTTAGCCATTGCGCGCATGCGTCGCGCGCTGTTGGAACTCACGATCGATGGCATCGAGACATCACGTGAATTCCATTTGCGTGTCATGGATCATCCAGAATTTCAGAGCGGCGATATTTCTATTCAGTGGTTAGAGCAGACGCTTCCGGCACTGACGGCTGTGACGGCGAATCGCGACACGATCCGACTGACAGCAATCGCCGCTGCACTTCTTACGCACGAGGAGCGCCTTGCGCCTCGTCCGCTCGCGTCCGCGTCGTCGTTCGGCGCAGCTGCCAGCTCGATTCTTCCAGAAAATGCGTGGGCGGCCCTTGCCCGACGCGAAGGACTTCGCTCGTCATGATTTTCATCGCGGATGGTCAAGTGTGCGGACGGGTGCACGCGTGGTAAAACGTGCCGGCCGCCCCGTACGCGGAGCGCGAGCGACCGCAGAAAAGA
>JAYTTR010000443.1:0-4530 GCA_043744935.1 Gemmatimonadaceae bacterium | reverse complement strand
ATCACCCCACGACCCATCCAGCACACGAATCGGCGTCAGCAGAAAAACTCCCGGCGCTGCGCGCTGTGAACGCGTCGCATACACCAACTCGGCGCCATAATCCGCGACGTCATGTATTGTCGCGTGTCGCCAATGAATTACACTGGTGTCTTGGCTGCGCAATTCGCTGATGGAGACGGCCGGTACAGTCGCGCGCTGACGCAATAGCGCATTCTGTGCGCGACGTTGCGCCAGCCGATCAAGCTGCCACATCCCGAGTCGAATGCATACCGCCGCTGCACCAAATGCCACCGCGCCAAGCAACAGCAAACGCCCTGACACTCGACTCATCTTTTACTATCGCGCTTTTTGGTCGCCTTTTCCGACATAGCCGAATGGCAGTCAAACAGAATGTTAGTTTGAAAATAAATATCGACAGGCCCCACAGTTTACTGTAAAGTATCTGCTTGGCATAATCACCAGTTGACATCAACGACCCTGTGAAATAACGTCTTGCCTCGATATTGAGTGTGTAGATGCCTTTCATATCCTCAGGTGAAAATATGCATAGCTGCGGGAAATGGAATACTGGTGGGACGGTGACAACTACGTCACCACCCCGAACTTGGTCTGTCGCAGTATTTAACCCGTGTTAAGTCGAACGAGTCCTACGAGAGGCTACATGCGTGGCAGCTCAATTCTAGTGGTTCAGCTGAGCGCTCTCGTTGCGTTTGGCCTGTTGAGTGCGAGGGGGCCACACTGGATCAAAGCAAATATTCCCCCGTTATTTCTGGGCATAGGAACAGGACTTTTCGTTTGGTGTGTTTTCATTGTTTGGCGCCAGTCCGGAATACGTCGCGCGAGCATTTTCGCGCTCGTCGGTGCGGCGGTCCTCCTGTTCGAAACGAGCAACTTCTATCGTCCGTCTCACGTCGTCGAAGTCATAGTGCTGTTCACCTCAGCGATCACGGTCGTGGCTGGATGCCGTTGGATCTTGCGGTCGCAGTCGGTGAGTTGAACTTGTTCTGTCAAAGGCAGTGTGCAGCTCAGTCTCTTTGAGCGGATCTTGCTGAAGCGATGTCGGTGTCGAAGGGTTCTAATGAAAAGTACGATGAGCCCACTTTCTGCGATTGTAGATAGTGGGCCTCACTTTATCGTTGTTGCACTCGTTTAGTCGACACTTGTGTGCGGTAAAGTCGTTGTCGTCGACGGCGTGACTGAACCCTACTTGGACGGCGACGCTTCGGTACTCGGCGAGGTGTTCGGCGAAAAAACTCTCTCACCGAAGCAACCGATGACTATGATCGTGATGTCGATAAACGACGTCGTGCAGTGAACAGGCGCCAGCATTTCTGTCATACTGACGCATCCATCGGATACGACGTTATCTGTTTCTGCGTCGCGCCGTATATGCAAACGCCGCAAATCCCACGATCGCCACGGTCGCAAAACCAAACCACTGAAACGCATAGGATTGGTGCGACCCTTCACTCAATGACGGCGGAATAATTCGCGCGGGTTTTTCAATATCGCGCGGAACCGTATCCCCTAACGCAAGCAAGACAAAGGGCGCTAACGGACGGTGCATCTTCTGCGCGAGACTATCGCGATCCAGCACACGCACGGCACGTGTGTCCGACGGCATCGTCACGTTGCCTGGCGTGTGCGCCGGAAACGACGTCACCAATGTTTCGAAGGACAACGTGTCGGCTTCGCGCGCCTTCTCCCGATTGATTGTCCGCCCATCGGGCGCATACACATAACCGCGCAGCACGAGCACGGCAGTATCACCCCACGACCCATCCAGCACACGAACCGGCGTCAGGAGAAAAACTCCCGGCGCTCCGCGCTGTGAACGCGTCGCATGCACCAACTCGGCGTCATAGTCCGCGACGCCGCGGATTGTCGCGTGTCGCCAATGGATTACACTGGTGTCTTGGCCGCGCAATTCGCTGATGGAGACGGCCGGTACATTCGCGCGCACGCGCAACAGCGCATTCTGTGCGCGACGTTGCGCGAGCCGATCAAGCTGCCACATCCCCAGTCGAATGCACCCCGCCGCTGCCCCAAATGCCACCACGCCAAGCAACAACAAACGCCCTGAGGCTCGATTCATGATTTACTATCGCGCTTTTTGGTTGCCTTCGCCTTCTTGGCGTTTTTCTTTTTAGGTTTCGTGAGTTTTTTCGGCTTCGTCGTCTTTACCAATGTTTCCATGCGCTCAACAACGTCGATCACGTCGGGCATGAGCACCAACACGCCGAGCGGTGGCAATGCGAGCACCACCGATTGCGCGAAGCCGTGATAGGGATACGGTTCTGTTTCCATTTCATGCAAAACGTTGTGCCCGCTCCCACCGAATACGTCAGCGTCGCTATTCAGCACATAGCGGTAGCGACCTGCGGACGGCATACCAAGTCGATACCCGTCGCGAGGCACCGGCGTGAGGTTGAGCACCACAACCGCGTGCGCGGTGCCGTCCATGCGTGCGTACGCGAGCACCGAATTATCCTTGTCGGCGACATCGACCCACGCAAAACCGGACGGATCGTGATCGTGACGCCAGAAGCAGGCGTGCGCGCGATAGAGCGCGCCGAGCGCTTGCATGAATGCATCGAGCCCCTGGCGACGAGGGTCTGCGCCGAGGTGCCATTCCAAACTGGCGTCGTGATTCCACTCGCGATGCGGGGCGAGTTCGGTGCCCATGAAGAACAACGACTTTCCCGGGCGCGTGGTGGAGTACGCGATCAGCGCGCGCAAATTTGCAAAGCGTTGCCACACATCGCCCGGCATCTTTTCGAGCAGCGATTTCTTGAGATGCACAACTTCATCATGCGACAACGGATTGATGAATCGTTCGCTGTATTCGTACATCATCGCGAACGTCAGCTTGTCATGCGCGCCCTTTCGAAAGAACGGATCCACCCGAAAGTAGTCGAGCGTGTCGTGCATCCAGCCCATGTTCCACTTGAACATGAAACCCAATCCGCCTTCGCTGATCGGATGCGTCACCTTCGGCCACGTCGTGCTTTCCTCGGCGATCATGATCACCCCGGGATGCAGCGCACGCACGTTGTGATTGAGCTGTTTCAGAAACGAAACGGCATCCAGATTTTCGCGACCGCCAAACTTGTTGCGCAACCACTGCCCTGCCTCACGCCCGTAGTCGAGGTAGAGCATCGACGCGACCGCATCCACGCGGAGTCCATCGATATGAAACTCTTCAATCCAGTACAATGCGTTGGCGAGGAGAAAATTGCGCACCTCATGTCGCGAATAATTGAAAATGAGCGTGCCCCACTCGGGGTGCTCACCGAGCCGGGGGTCTTCGTGCTCGTAGCAGGCAGTGCCATCGAATTGACGCAGGGCCCAATCGTCTTTCGGAAAGTGCGCGGGGACCCAATCGAGCAATACGCCGATACCCGCGAGATGCAAGGTGTCGACGAAGTGACGAAAGTCATCGGGCGTGCCGTGTCGCGATGTCGGCGCAAAGTATCCGCCGACCTGGTAGCCCCACGAACCACCAAAGGGATGCTCTTGCACCGGTAACAGTTCGACGTGCGTGAAGCCTAGACGCTTTACATGTTCGGCGAGCTTCGGCGCGAGCTCGCGATACGTGAGCAATCGATTGTTGTCACCACGCATCCATGATGCGAGATGCACTTCGTAAATGAGCATCGGTTCGCGTATCGGATCGCCGTCGGTACGGCGAGCCAGCCATGCACCATCTCCCCACGCGTAGCGCCCCGATTGCACGACGATGGACGCGTGCCCCGGCGATTGCTCCATCATCGACGCCATCGGATCAGTCTTGATGCGAATACGTCCTGTCAGCGCGCGAATTTCATATTTGTAGAGCGCATCAGCGCCAATACCCGGTATGAAAAGTTCGAAGACGCCGCTGCTATCAAGCATTCGCATCGGATGCGCGCGACCATCCCAATCGTTGAACGATCCGATCACCGACACGCGCGTAGCATTCGGTGCCCACACGGCGAACGCGGTTCCGGACACGCCATCAACGTCACGGGGATGGGCGCCGAGTTTTTCCCAGAGGCGCAGGTGCCGCCCCTCGCCGAAGAGGTGCAGGTCAACGTCGCCGACGGTTGGCGGGAAACGGTACGCATCATCGATCGTGACGGTGTGATCAGCGTACGTGACCGCCAGGCGATAGCGCACCGACGGCGCGTAGTGCGGCAAGAAGCGCACGAAAAGACCAAGATGATCCTGCTGCATCTCGAACGTTTGCCCGTCAAGAAGCACTGACATCGCCAGGGCTCGCACGTCGCGCACACGGATGACAACTCCCGCGACGCCGTCGTACTCCGACGCATGTACGCCAAGCACGTCGTGCGGCGTGCGCGATTGTCCGCGCAGCAGGCGCTCCAGCGCGTCGGATGTTGGACGTTGGACCGAATTCGTGTCCGGGTTAGTCATGCTGAAAGGTACATACGCGGTCAAAACAGCGTGACCTGCTCACCAATGGAGCGTGGGTCTACCGAACTGAGCCCAAGCCGTTGTTGCAGCATGCGGACCGACTCGGGACTGTGC
>JAYTTR010000442.1:0-4543 GCA_043744935.1 Gemmatimonadaceae bacterium | reverse complement strand
TGACCAAGCGCCAAGACATGATGGAGCACGGCCGCGAAATGAAGATGCTGGAAGAGGAGGGCGATGCGCGGTACGCGGAGCATGTTGGAGCGCTCTTCGCAGTGGAAATGCCCGCGATCGAGGTGATGAAGTGGAAGGAGATTTTCGATGCCCTCGAGCATGCGATTGACGAGTGTGAGGATGTGTGCAACGTCCTCGAAAGCATCGCGCTCAAGAACAGCTGAGCGGGGCGCGTGGTCTACTTCGTTCTATTCATCATCGTTGTCGCGCTGGTATTCGATTTCATCAACGGGTTTCATGACTCGGCGAACTCGATCGCGACGATCGTCGGTACACGTGTCCTGAGTCCGCTGGCGGCGGTGATTTGGGCGGCGGTGTTCAATTTTTCCGCATTATTTTTTATCGGAACGGCGGTTGCCAAGGCCTTCGGTGGTGGGTTCATCGACATGGCGATTGTTGACTCGAGCGTGATTCTCGGTGGATTGCTTGGCGCGATCACCTGGAATTTGATCACGTGGTGGTATGGTATCCCGTCGAGCTCCACGCACGCGCTTATCGGTGGCTACGCCGGTGCTGCGGTTTCGAAGGCCGGCTTCGGTGCGCTTCTATGGGGGCCGAAGTGGATTCAGACGCTCTCGTTTATCGTGCTCTCACCTGCGCTCGGTATCGCGATGGGTTTTTTATTGATGGTGCTCGTGTTCAATGTTTTCCAGAACGCGTCCAACGCGCGCGTCGATAAATTCTTTCGCGTGGCGCAGCTCACAAGTTCTGCTTTGCTGTCGTATGCGCATGGTGGCAACGATGCGCAGAAAACCATGGGCATCATCGTTGCGCTGCTTGTCGCATCGCAATCGTTGTTCGTGTCGCAGACGGGCTGGTTGCAAGCCTTTTATCTGCGCGACTTGTCAAAGATTCCGCTTTGGGTTGAGCTTTCGGCGTACACATGCATTTCGATGGGGACGTTGTTTGGCGGATGGCGCATCGTGCATACGATGGGCACGCGCATCACCAAATTGCGTCCCGTTGGTGGATTCTGTGCCGAGGCGGGCGGTGCGGTTGTTATTCTCGCCGCATCGCATTTTGGTATTCCGGTGAGTACCACGCACACCATCACAGGTTCTATTGTGGGCGTTGGTGCAACCACGCGTCTCTCCGCGGTTCGATGGGGTATCGCGGGACGTATCGTGTGGGCGTGGGTGATCACCATCCCTGCGGCGGCGATCATCGCTGCCATTTCGTACAAGTTGCTTGCTGCGGTGGTTTCGCCCTGACGATATTCGAGCGAACAGTCGCGCACCGCTGGAGTGAGGCATGAGTTCGTCCTCGTCACAATCGATGCCGTACCTGAACCGAGAGCTCAGTTGGCTCGAGTTCAACGCACGCGTGTTGGAAGAAGCGCTTGACGCACGCGTGCCGCTGCTCGAGCGGCTTAAATTTCTCGCAATTTTCAGTACAAATCTCGACGAGTTTTACATGGTGCGCGCGGCTGGGTTGCGGCGAAAGGTTGCTGCGGGCGCGCCCCAATATCCACCCGACCCGCTTGCGCCCGCAGATCAGCTGGAAGCGATTCGCGCGCGTGTGCGCGAACTGCTGGCGCGTCGTCGTACCGCGCTTCGCGACGAACTACTCCCGGCTCTCGAAGCGCGCGGTATCAAGCTGGTGCGCATGGAAGACCTGTCGCCGGATGAGGCGGAACGTGTGAAGCTGTTCTTCGAGTCGCAGGTATTTCCGGTACTCACACCGCTCGCCGTCGACCCCGGACATCCGTTTCCGTACATTTCCAATCTCTCGCTCTCACTCGCGGTGGAGATTCGCGATCCAAGCAACGGCAGCGAGCATTTTGCGCGCGTCAAAGTGCCGCGCTCCTTGCCGCGGTGGGTGTCAATTGGTCGAGAGCATTGTTTCGTGCCGTTGGAAGAAGTCATTGGCGCAAATCTTGGCGATCTGTTTCCTGGCATGGAAGTGGAGCGGTGGTTCACCTTCCGCATTACGCGGTACTCGGATCTCGATCTTGGGCAGATGGATCAGCCGGACGATTTGCTGGAGTCCATTGAGCAACAAGTGTTTCAGCGGCGCTTTGGCGAAGTCGTGCGACTGGAAGTGCAACGCGGATTGCCAGAGTCCATTCGCGAACTGCTGCTGGAAGAATTAGGCGAGAGCGAGACGCAGGCGGTCGCTCCATTGGTCTCGGGAGACGTGCATGATCTCGATGAACTGCTCGAGCTTGGCGATCTGCTCACGCTTGCTGGTCTCGATATTCCAGAGTTGCGGGATCCGCCGTACACACCGGTGCTGCCGCCCGCCCTCCGCGACGGCGGCCGCAACATCTTTGATGTGATTCGCGAGCGTGATGTGCTGGTCCACCATCCCTACGAATCATTCTCATCGACGGTCGAAGCATTTCTCGAAACAGCCGCGTACGATCCGCAAGTGTTGGCGATCAAGATCACGCTGTATCGAACGTCGGGCGACACCGCCATCGTGCGCGCGCTTACCGAGGCGGCCGAGCAGGGAAAGCAGGTGGCCGTGCTCATCGAGTTGCAGGCGCGGTTTGACGAGCAGAACAATATTACGTTTGCGCGCACGATGGAGAGTTACGGCATTCACGTGGCGTACGGGCTGCCCGGGTTGAAAACACACGCGAAGACCGCGTTGGTGGTGCGCCGAGATGCGGATGGTATCCGTCGGTACGTCCATATCGGCACCGGTAACTACAATTCGAAGACGGCGCGCATGTACACTGATCTGGGATTGCTCACCTGCAATGCCGAAATTGGCGCCGATCTCACGGATCTGTTCAATTCGCTGACGGGTGTTTCGCGGCAGAAGTTCTATCGTAAGTTGCTTATTGCGCCAGCAAATTTACGCGAGCGCACGATGGAGCTGATCGCGCGCGAAACAGCGCACGCGGTGGCGGGACGTGGTGGACGCATTATTGCGAAGATGAACGCCTTGGTCGACCCGGGCATCATTCGCGCTTTGTACGCGGCGTCGCAAGCGGGTGTGGAGATTGACCTCATTGTGCGCGGCATTTGCTGCTTGTTGCCAGGTGTGAAGGGCGTGAGCGAGCGCATTCGCGTCATATCGATTATCGGACGTTTTCTTGAACATTCTCGCGTCGTGTATTTCGCAAATGGCGGACATCCCGAGTACTACATCGGATCGGCCGATTGGATGCCGCGCAATCTGGACCGTCGTGTCGAGGCGATGGTGCCAATCGAAGACGTGCAATCGCACAAGCGATTGCACACCGTGTTGGAAACATGCTTGGCAGACAATCGACAAGCGTGGGAATTGGGTGCAGATGGAATGTACCGTCGTCGTCAGCCGGGTGCGGACGCCGAGCGTGCAACGCAGCAGATATTCATGAAGGATGCGTGGGGTGCGGTGACTAACGTACGGGAAAGCGCAAAGCCGCAACGGCGCTCGGCGCGGTTGAAGGGGAACGTGCGCACGGAAGGCAAGGGGAGGACGGAGCCGGCGCGCGAGTGAGTTACTCGCCGTCGCCTTCGTCGAAACTCACAACGGTCCCATCGGGTGCGATGACTTCGACGGGGCGCTTGATGACTGTCTCCAACAATGCGCGCTTGCGGCTCGCGCCCCAGCACTCGAGACGAACGCTTGTGGCATCGGTGGCTTCGCAGGCGGTGACACGGAGCGCGTCGGCGCTCCAACGCACTTTCAGTTTGCCGACCGCGCCGACGTGACCGCGATCGAATCCGTCGGCGAAACGCAGGAGAGCCGACAGTTTCACAATGCGTTCGCGTAACACGCGATCAAGCTGCGCAAAGCTGCGATGCTTCTTTTTTGGCGGAGGACCGCGATGATATCGCGCCACATGCGCGATCGCGATTTGTTCGGCGGGCGTCATGCCGAGGAGCTCGGCGTGGGAGATGAGGTGATACGAATGTTTGTTGTGATTTTCGTAATTGATGTGATACCCCACATCGTGCAACAGCGCCGCATCCGACAGAATGCGGCGATCAACGGCACCAAGGCCCATGCGCGGTGCGAGAGCATCGAAGAGTTGCAGGGAGAGCGTCTGCACTTGACGGGAATGTGGTTCTTCGTAATGACACCGTTCGGCAAACTCGCGCACGCTCTTTTCGCGCGTTGCGCCGGGATCGGCAACGATGGGCATGACGCGTGCCGCCTCAAGCAGCATGCCTTCGCGAATGCCATACGCGGACGTGAGTAAATCGCGCGGATCAAAACGCGCGAGCACCTCAGCCGCGGTGGCGAGACCAGCAACGATGATGTCGGCGCGTGCGGGGTTGAGTCCGGCCACTTGAGTGCGTTCTTCCGGCGCGAGTCGTTGCAGCCAATCCAGCACATGTTCGAGTTCAACGCGCGTGACACGCGTACCGTGTGGCGAGCGCGCCGTGACGCCTTGGCGAGACAACATGATGCCGGCCAAATTCGTGAAGGTTCCGCCGGAGCCGATGACGCGCGTGCCACGCCAGTCTTTCACGGGCACCGCGCGGCGCAAGCCATCCCGCACATGTTCGCGTAGTTGACGTACACCGCGTGGACGCACCATCGG
>JAYTTR010000441.1:0-4544 GCA_043744935.1 Gemmatimonadaceae bacterium | reverse complement strand
GCCGTCGTCGAGCGACACGAACACGCCGGTTTCCGTTGCCGCGAACAGAAGTCCACGACGTACAACGTCTTCACGAATAGCGCGCGCATAGGCACCTGTCGGAAGACCGGCATCAATGCGCGTCCACGATTTTCCGTAGTCGATCGTTTTGTACAAATACGGCTGAAAATCGTCGCGCTGATACCGCGTGGCCGACATGTACGCGACCGCCGGATCGTAGCGAGACGGCTCAATCGTCGTCACTCGGGTGTGTTTCACCATCGCCTTCGGCGTGACTTCGATCCACGTCGCGCCATTGTCACGCGTGATGTGCACGCGGCCATCGTCCGAACCCGCCCACAACAATCCCTTTGTTGTCGGAGACTCGGCCAACGCGAAAATGGTCGCGTACCACTCCGTCCCTGTCATATCCCTGTGTATCGGCCCGCCACTTGGCCCCATCGTTGCGGTGTCCGCATACGTGAGGTCGGGCGATATCTTCTCCCAGCTGTACCCTTCGTTTGTTGACCTCCACACGTTCTGCGACGCCGCGTACAGCACATTGGGATTGTGTGGCGACAGCATCACGGGAAACGTCCACTGGAAACGATGCGGCACATCTTTTACGGCGATACCATCGTAATTATTGAGCCACACCGCAATGTCGCGCGACTGCTGCGTCCGATTGTCGTGTCGCGAGAGCGTACCCGTGTAGCAGCCGCCGTACGTAATGTTGCTGTTGCGCGGATCGACCGCGATGTGTGCATTTTCGCAGCCGGCCACTGGCCACCAATCGCGTTCGGAAATCGCTCCAAAGTCGGAACGCGATGCGATGGACACCGTGGAATTGTCTTGCTGCGCACCGAACAACCGATAGTTCCACGCAGTGTCTGTCACCACATGGTAAAACTGCGCTGTTGGCTGATTCATGATGGACGACCAACTCTTTCCACCGTCGAGCGACACAGTACCGCCGCCATCGTTGCCATTGATCAAGCGGTCGGGGTTTTTCGGATCGACCCACATGATGTGCGTATCCCCGTGAGGTACGCGAACCCGTGCGAATGTTTTGCCGGCGTCGATCGACTTCCACACCTGCAAGTTCATCACATACAACGTATTTTCGTTGGTGGGATCGGCCGTCACCGCGGAGTAGTACCACGGCCGCACTTGAAATTGTTGCTCGCCGTTCGTGCGTGTCCAATTGTCACCACCATCGTCCGAGCGAAAAATACCGCCTAACGTGTCCTTTGCCTCGACCGACGCGTAAATGCGTTGCGGATTTGCGGGCGATACCGAAATTCCAATTTTGCCAATGGGCGCTTTCGGCATGCCGGGGTTTTTCGTGAGTTCAACCCATGTATCACCGCCATCTTTCGATTTCCACAGCCCGCTGCGTCCACCGCCCGCGTCCATCCCCCACGGCGTGCGCTGAAACTTCCACATCGACGCAAAGAGGATACGCGGATTTGTTGGATCGAGCGATAAATCTGTCGCGCCCGTGGAGTCGTTGATAAAGAGAATTTTCTTCCACGATTTTCCACCATCGAGGGTGCGAAACACGCCGCGTTCAGCGTTTGGGCCGAAGGCGTGTCCGATCGCCGCTACGTATGCGACATCGGGATTATTGGGGTGCACGCGAATCGTCGTGATCTGATGCGTGTCACTCAATCCAAGCGATGTCCACGTTGCACCACCATCGGTGCTGCGATACACGCCGCTGCCATACGTCAGATCTTCTCGAAGCTGTGACTCGCCAGTGCCGACGTAAATCACGTTCGGATCAGAAGGCGCCACCGTAAGCGCACCGACCGACGAAATGTCGGTACGGCCATCGGTGATGTTCTCCCACGACATCCCGGCATTGACGGTCTTCCACACACCGCCATTCACTGCTCCAAAATAGAACACCAACGGTTTGGTTGGATCGCCCGCGACCGCATCCACGCGTCCGCCGCGAAACGGACCAATCAGGCGCCAACGCAATGATTTGAAGTTGCGACTCGTAGCGTTGGGATCTGAATACAGCGCCGGATTGTACGCAGGCCGCGTCACCGTCGTCGTCGCTGCTGTCGACGTGCGTTGCGGCGGCGGGATTGTTTTCGATTGCGCATGAAGCGCACGCATCGAAATTGCCTGCGCGAATACTGCACCCGCGATCATCGAGAAATAACGCACACGTGAACGCACACATGCTCCGTTGAGAGTCCTTCGTTCAAACGATTCGAATGCGATCCCTTCGCTATCGTTTTGCGCGAAACCAACGCGCTGCCAGCACACCACCGAGAAATCCACCAAGATGTCCCTGCCAGCTCACGCCAGGTACGCCCGGCATGACGCCGAGCACGACACCGCCCCACAATGCGGTGACCAATACACTGAGCGCAATGCTTCCGACGCTGCGCGTATACCAGCCACTGAGCATGAGAAACCCGAGATAGCCAAAAATCACACCGCTGGCGCCAATGTGCACGGAACCCGACGCGCCAAGCAGCCATGCCATCAGGCCGGAGCCCAACATGGCGAAAAGTGTGACCGGAATGAAATGCCGTGCATCGCGCAACATCACCAGCCAGCCCAGCATCACGAATGGCACGCTGTTGGACAACAGATGCTGAAGGTTTGCGTGTAGAAATGGCGCGAACAGAATGCCACGAAGTCCCAGGACCGTTCGCGGAACGATACCCAGCGACAGGAGTGCTCCACCGGACAATATCGTGGCACCAAAGATCACCCACGATGCCGCGAGCGTGCCGCCGAGCACGAGCGATGGTCGTTTGACGTGCGTGGTGAGTGCGTTGCTGGCCATGCCGGAGTATGACGGCGCGTGGCGCGTGTGGGCAAGCGTGCGAACCGCTGCGCTGCTGACGTGCCGAGGTTGTGAAACAGTCTTGACTGACGCGTTGCATGCGTCGAGCATTGCCGGATGATCAACTCTCTCTTCGGGTGGTGGAATGCGGGTGATGCGCGCGCCAAGCGTGCGCTGATCGCGGCATCGGCGGGTTGGATGCTCGACGCATTCGACGTCATGCTCTATGCGCTCGTCATTCCGTCCATCATCGCGGAGTTCGGACTCAGCAAAGGCCAGGCGGGTTTGCTCGGTTCGGTAACGTTGCTTGCAGCGGCGGGTGGCGGCATTGCATTTGGTTTCATCTCTGACCGCTTTGGGCGTACGCGTGCGCTGATGGGTAGCGTACTCATTTACTCCGTCGCAACGGCCTTGTGTGGGTTGTCGCAAAATCTTGCGCAGCTGATGGTGTTTCGCACCATCCTGGGCATTGGTATGGGCGGTGAATGGGCGAGTGGTGCGGCCTTGGTGAGTGAGACTTGGCCAGACGCGCATCGCGGCAAAGCGTTGGGCTTCATGCAGAGTGCCTGGGCCATCGGCTACGGACTCGCGGCGCTGGTGACCGCGATTGTATTGCCGGCGTTTGGTTGGCGCGCGGTATTTTTTGTTGGCGTGCTCCCGGCAGTGCTCATCATTTGGGTGCGACGCAACGTTGAGGAGCCCGAGCTGTGGAAGGAGGCACGCAAAGCTGCCGTCGCTGCTCCTCGCGAGTCGCGGCCAAGCCTCGCGTTGGCGTTTCGTGGATCGTTGCGACGCGTCACCATTGCGGTCACGTTGATGAATGCATGCACACTGTTCGGCTGGTGGGGACTGAACACGTGGATCCCGTCGTACTTGTCGCTTCCGACAACAGCGGGCGGTATAGGACTGACAGCGCGTGTGATGTCGGGACTCGTCATCGCCATGCAAGTGGGCATGTGGCTTGGTTACGTCACGTTTGGCTTTGTGAGTGACGCGGTTGGACGGAAGCGCACATACATCACGTACTTGTTGCTGGCGAGTCTCCTGTTGCCGCTCTACGGCATCACCCGATCGCCGTGGATACTGCTCTTGCTTGGTCCACTTGTCGCATTTTTTGGCACCGGATACTTCAGCGGGTTTGGCGCACTGACGGCCGAATTGTATCCGACGAGTATTCGCGGAGCCGCGCAGGGCTTCACGTACAATCTTGGTCGCATCGCGAGCGCAGCGGCGCCGTTCACGGTTGGCAGTATGGCCGCGTCACGAGGGTTTTCGTCGGCATTTGCAGTGACGGGTGGTGCATTCTTGCTCGCCGCGATTGCGTGGCGATGGATTCCCGAAACGCGCGGGCGACGACTGACGTAGGGTCGCGCCCGCGCGAAACGGTGACGGTCAGGCCATCTTCGCTTGCAATCGACGATCAATCGTATCCAGAAATGTTTCGGTATCGAGATACGGTGCTGATTTGCTGATGAGGATCGCAAGATCTTTCGTCATCTCGCCCGACTCGACGGCTTCGATACACACCGCCTCGAGCGCATTCGCGAATGCGATGAGCGCTGGCGTGCCATCCAGTTTTCCGCGGTGCGCCAGGCCGCGCGTCCACGCGAAAATTGATGCGATGGGATTCGTTGACGTCTTGTTGCCTTTCTGATACTCCCGGAAATGACGCGTGACCGTACCGTGCGCCGCCTCGGCTTCCATTGTCCGGCCGTCGGGTGTGAGTAGCACGCTCGTCATCAAACCGAGTGAGCCA
>JAYTTR010000440.1:0-4560 GCA_043744935.1 Gemmatimonadaceae bacterium | reverse complement strand
TCGGTACGCGTTCCTGCCCAGGGGAGTAACCAGATGCATATAGGTCGGCTGGTCCAAGGAGTGACACGCATTACGCGTCGTGTGCTACGGAACTGTTGGAGCACAGGTGTGCTGGCAATAGTGAGTTTGACGGTCGCCTCAGCGACGCCGGTTTTGGCGCAAGCGCCAGGATCTGTCGCTGGACGCGTCACGGATGTTGCCACGGGTGCGCCAGTATCGGCGGTGCGCGTCCTGGTGAGCGGCACACAAAATGGTGCACTGACTGGTGACGATGGCAAGTTTACGTTGCGCATTGCGAATGCCGGTGCGATCGAGCTCGAGATTTCACGCATTGGGTATGTCGCGAAGCGTGTGCCGGTCACCGTTGTCGCCGGGCAACCGGCCGCGGTCAATATCGCGATTGCGCAGGCGCCGTTCTCGCTCGCAGCGGTTGTCACGACCGTCACGGGTCAGACGAAGAAGGTGGCGCTGGCCAACGCCACCACGCAGATCAACGTTGGCGCGAAGCTCGCGGATCTCCCCGTAACGAACATGGGCGGCCTGCTGTCGGGTCGCGCGTCGAGCGTGCAAGTGGTATCAACCGGCGCGACGGGAACTGGTTCACGTATTCGTATTCGCGGTCAGAACTCGCTCTCGCTCAGTAACGATCCGATCGTCGTCATCGACGGTGTGCGTGCGACGTCCACCACCAACAACGGTCTTGGCGTTGGTGGTTCGGGAGCGTCTCGGCTCGACGACATCAATCCCGCTGAAATCGAGAACATTGAAATCATCAAGGGTCCGTCTGCCGCAACGTTATACGGAACCGAAGCAGCGAATGGCGTTATCGTCATTACCACCAAGCGCGGCAGGTCCGGTTCCACCAAGTACAATGTGTCGGTAGAAAACGGGACCATCACCGACCCCAATGTGTATCCCGAGCTCTATTCGCTCTGGGGGAAGACGGGCACGTCCACCGTGTCGAACATCTGTTTGCTGACGGCCGTCGCATCCGGCGCCTGCAAGGCCGACTCATTGTCACACGGCAATGTCCTGAAGATCAAAGGACTGACGCCGATCGATCAAGGCGCTCGCCAACAGTACAATTTTCAGGCCTCGGGCGGTAACGACCGGACGCAGTTTTTTGTGTCGGCACAAACTGAAAACGAAACCGGCACGTACAAAATGCCGAGCCGCGAAATCACGCGTTTGCTCGCCTATCGCGGCGTCGATGCGCTTCCGTCCAGCCAGATTCGTCCCAACGCGCTCGCACGCAACAGCCTGCGCGCGAACCTCAGCACGCAGCTTGCGCCAAACTGGTTCGTCCAGGTTTCCTCGGCGTATGTCAACAGCAGCACACGTCTTCCGCAAAACGAAGACAACTCGAACGGCCTGATGGTTGACGCGCTTGGCTCGACGTGGCGCCAGGACTTGGTGGATGCCGTGAGCGGCGATTCGCTCAAGGGATATCGCGCATTCCAAATGGGCGATGTGCTGTCGCAAACCACAACGCTTGGTATTAACCGCTTCATCAATAGTGTCGCGACGCAGTACTCGCCGTTCAAGTGGCTGGCAACGCGAGCCACGTTTGGTTCGGACTATACCGCACGCGGCGAACTGTTCCTCTCGAAAGTTGGAGAAGGCCCGGCAGCCGGAACGACGCGTACCGGAAATATTACGAGCCAGCAAGCCGGCATCAACCAACAGTCCTCCGACCTCGGTGCGACGGCTACATGGCAGGTGCTCGGCTGGCTCAACGCGAAGTCGTCAGTCGGCATGCAGTACATTCGTGCTGCCATCAACAGCACAACCGGCACGGGCATTGGCTTGCCGCCTGGTGGCGTGACTGTGTCCGCTGCAGCAACGCGCTCCAGCACGCAAACGCAAAGCGAGAAGCGCACGCTCGGTTACTACGCCGAAGAAGTCGTAAGCGTCAATGATAAGTTGTTTCTGACGGCCGGCGTACGTCGTGATGCAGCAAACGCTTTTGGTAAGAACTTCAACGCTGTGTACTACCCGAAGTTCGGCGCCTCCTGGGTCGTCTCGGACCAAGCGTTTTTCCATAAGCCCGACTTCATCAACTCGTTGCGTCTTCGCGGCACGTACGGCGCTTCGGGACAGATTCCGGGAGCGACGGACGCGGTGCGTTTCTACAATCCGGGCGCCACGACGCTGCCGAACGGCAGTGACACACCAGGTGCATCGCTTGGTTCGTTGGGCAACTCGTTGCTGAAGCCAGAATTCTCGGCCGAGACAGAGGCGGGTTTCGACCTGACGATGTTCTCCAGTCGCACGAATATCGAGGTCACGTCCTACAACAAGAAAACCACCGACGCGCTCATCAGTCGTGGTATTGCACCATCGCTGTCCGGCTTGACGAATCAGTTTGCGAACATCGGCAATATCCAGAACAGCGGTATTGAAATGACGTTCAACCAAAAGGTGATCGACCGCAATGCAATCGCGATTGATTTCGCGTTGAGTGCGTCGACCAACAAGAACCGCCTGCTCAAGCTCGGTGATGGCGTATCGCCGATCGCGACGGGCAATCGCAACACGCAGCGCAACTTGCCCGGATATCCGTTGTACGGACTGTGGGACAAGAATTACACGTATGCTGATGCGAACGGTGATGGCATCATCTCGCTGAGCGAGATGAAGTTCACGGACACGACTGTGTTCCAAGGCGCGACGTTCCCACAACGCGAATTGGCCTTCACGCCCTCTCTCGAGCTGTTCAATCACAAGCTGCGTTTCTCTTCGCAGTTCGATCACAAGTGGAACTTCCTCAAGTTCAACAACACGCTGCGTCACATGTGCATGAACGGTATTTCGTGCCGCGGCCGTTACGACCAGAGTGCGCCTCTTGCAATGCAAGCGGCCGCGCTGGCCACGTCGCAGTCCGTGTACTCGGGCATGTTTGAAGACGGTACGTTCACGCGGTGGCGTGAAGCGTCGGTGTCGTACGAGTTGCCAACGAAGTGGGCCAATGCGGTGCGTGCGTCGCGTTGGAACGTGGTATTCACGGGCCGGAACCTCGGCGTCTCCACCAAATACAGTGGCGTAGATCCGGAAGCGGCGCAGAGCAACAACGATGCGCGTGGTAACGAGGAATACTTCTCAACTCCACCCCTGCGCTACTTCACGCTGCGCATGAACTTCTCCTTCTGAGGCGCGCGACTACATGAGCTTTTACTCGACAGCCCGCCGAGCACTTCGCCCGGTCGGCACCTTGGCCGCTGCATTCACGCTGGCCAGCTGCTCCAACGATATTCTCAACGTCGGTACTCCCGATGTGCTCTCCTCCGACGTACTTGGCGGACCGCTGGGCGCGACGACACTCCGCAACGGCGCACAGCAGGATTTCGTTGTTGGATTTTCGGGAACGCAAGACGGGTTTCTCGTCTCGACTGGCAATATGTCCGACGAAATAGAGACGTCGGACACATTCGCTGATCGTTACTTCACCGACGGTCGAAAGCAGAACGAAGTGCTGGGCGGTGCAACAAACACCTTGTACACCGGCTTGCACTTGGCTCGTACGGGATTGACGTCGGCCATTCTAGCGTGGACCAAAGCAAAGTCCGCAACCAACCCCAGTGTCCGTGATTCGCTGAGCGAGATGTATTCGTTGCGCGGCTTCTCCGAAGATTTTTTCGCTGAAGCGTATTGCTCGGGCGTGCCATTTAGTTCAACAATGTCAGATGGCACACCAGTGTACGGTCAGCCGCTGACTACCGCGCAGATGTTGGCGATTTCGAGTGCGTCGTTTGATACCGCCAACTCGACTGCGACTGGTGTTGCGGTCAAGAGCCTTGCCGCCATCGGCAAGGGGCGTGCACTGCTGAACCTCGGGCAGTTTGCGCAGGCGGCGGCAGCCGTTTCTGGGGTGGCCACCAACTACAAGTACATGGTGTTTCACTCCATTGCGACGGTGCGTCAGCAAAACGGTTTGTTCAACGCGGCGTATCAAGCCAACTCGCGCTACACGGTTGGCACAAAGGAAGGCGTGAATGGTCTCGACTTCCTGACCACGCCGGCCGATCCGCGTGTACCGTGGTCGCCATCCACTCGGACGGGTTTCAATGCCGATGCGAACTTGCCGCTGGAGCTCAAGTACCCGGCGCAAAATTCCAACGTGGTGTTGGCTGATGGAATCGAAGCGCGTCTCATTGAAGCCGAGGCGCGGCTGCAGGGCGCAACGCAAGCTGATCGCGATGCCGTGTTCGCCAGCTTGAATGTGTTGCGTGCGACTGGCTTGACTGCAGCGATCACGCCGTTGGCGGCTGCTGCGCAGACGCAAGATGCGGCGGTTGATATGCTGTTCAAGGAACGCGCGTTTTGGATGTGGCTTACCGGGCATCGCCTGGGTGACATGCGCCGTTTGGTTCGCCAGTACAAGCGCGACCAAGCGACGGTGTTTCCGGTGGGTGTGATGCCGTTGCGCAAGGGTGAATCGTTCGGTACGGATGTGAACTTCGTGGTGCCATTCACTGAGCGAAACAATCCGAACTTCAACGGCTGCATCGATCGCAATCCGTGAGCTAGTTGCTAGTTGTTAGGGGTTAGGGGTTAGGGGTT
>JAYTTR010000439.1:0-4562 GCA_043744935.1 Gemmatimonadaceae bacterium | reverse complement strand
GCGCGTGCTGGTCAGTGCACGCAAGCTGGGCGAACTTGGTGTGGATGGCGGGGCGCTCAAGACGCCGATGTTGGTGCAGACGGTGGTGCGGGAGGAGCCGATGTGACCAGACGCAACGAATTACAACGACCCCAACAAATCATCGATCGCTTTCTGATCCGCGTCTTCTAGTTCTGCACCGTGAATGATGCGCTGTAAAATGTCGACTGCCTCCGCCGCGAGGTCATCTGGATGACGCCGATCCTTCGCAAAGCGCACAATGTGACCGAGTAGAATGGTCTCGAACGGTGCCGGCTCCGCATCGTCCCCATCGTCGTCGTCATCGTCACGTTCCGCATCACGTGCTGCCTCGTAACTCGGCACACTTTCCTTCCACGGCTCTGACGCGTGCGCGTTGGCCTCCATCGCCGTTCGCGGGATGAGCGCAAAGAGCCGGCACTGCAAGCCAGGCGCCTCCTCGTACGCAAAGAGGCCGAGCGGAATGGGCTCTTCGAAGAGACGAAGTTCAAGCAGTCGTTCGATTGCTTCCGGAGCCATCGCGCTGCGCGCGATGAGACGTCCGCCGATGTACGCTGCGAGCGCGGACGCATCCGGGGCACGCGGTTCATCAAGCCGCGAGACTAAAATGGAAATAGGCTCGCGCGTGGTGACAAACACGGCAGGCTTTGCATCACTGTCGTCGTGGTCACCCAGTGGATTTCCATCCGGGAGTTCGAAATTTTCAGGCGTCATACAGAGAGCGGAGCGTGGTGGTCAGAAGGTCGGCCGATCGGCAGGTTAGACACTGGACCGCATGCACGGAAGTGCGAACGTACGCGTTCAGTTCCCCGGCGCGAGATCACTGACATCGGTGCGATCAAACACCGTACCGAGCCAGAGAATAACCGGCCAGATCTCCAGGGCCAACACAATGCAGCCCATCACAGTGCCGAACACGATGGCCCAGGTGCCGAGTGCCGTGTCGAGCGTGCTACTGAGCCAAATGATCAGTGCGCCAAGCCCAACCGGAAACACAAGTGCAACCGCCGCGACCAGGGATGTTGCACCAGTCGTGAGCAAATTTTGGCCCATCGTTTCAAATCCGCGCGCTTCCGTACCAAGACGCACCCACGCCGGAAACAGGAGTACGGTGCCATTCTGGATGGTGAACATCAGCGTGTTGAACACCGGCACCGCGATCGCCACGGCCACCATCATCGGGATCGTTGCGCCGCTGCTTTCCCACAAATCAGGATTCAGCAGCAACATCACGATCGGCACCGACATCAGCGACCAGACGGTGATTGAATGCAGCAGCGTCACCCCAGCAATCTCGGCGGCGACAATGCGATGACCCGACAACGGCCACGTCTTCAATATCGAGAGACGTCGCAAGTCGAGTCGCAAATCAAACCGCATCCAGAGCGGCCCCAAAAAGAGCAACATCGCGCCCCACGCTGCGGTCACTCCAAGAAATACATCCCCTGCTTTGGCAGATGCCGAACGTGTTGCAATAGCCAACACAATCAAGCCACCAGTGAAAATAATCAGTTGTGTGCGCCACGCGCCGCCGCGAATAGCGGCCGCAAAATTCTTCCACGCAATGGCCACTTCGGGTCGACCCGTCAACGCCAATACTGGAATGCGTGCCAGCCTTCCTTTGCGCGAACGAGACTTCCCCAACTGCGATGAACGAATGCGCAAGAGACGATCAGCGCGATGCTGTGTGGCCTGCATCGCTGCTTCCTCGAATGCCGCATCAAGCCGGATCACCCAAAAATAGTGCAGCAGCAAAATTCCGAGGGCAATTGGAAAAGTGCGAAACCACATCGATGCGGTGGTCGCAAAAACCGGCTCAAGCACGACGCGCGCGGGCCACAGTGCGACGGATGGCAATGGTCGCTGCAGTGTCGCCAACCCCGCGCTAATTGCGCTCCGCGCGCCATCCTGCACTGCCGCGCGCAACACGGGAAGCTCAATGACCACACCGACCACGACGGCACTGATCATCGCACCGAATACCAACATCGGAAGCACGCTGCGCCGACGTCCTGCCTCTTTGTGCTCGAGTGCGTTCGCTCGAACAAACGATGCGCTCAGTCGATGCAACGCCAACACCGAAAACAATACCCATAGTGCGAGACCACGACGCCACCCGGCCAGCGAGCCACCACCACCACGAAGCAATACCGACCAAATCAATGTGTTGAGCAGTATGGCGAGTTGCGTGCGAACGAGCTTTGCATGCACCAGCGCGCGTCGCGACACTGGTGCCGGAAACAAGAATTGTACTTCGGCGGGTGTGAACGCTAACGCGCTTCGATCCGACCCAAAGAGCCACCAGCGCGCGGCGGACAGCAACGCAAACAGTGCGAATACGGGAATCGCTGTTTCGACGCGCACGATGCTGGCCAACGGCCCACCGCCGAGCTTCGCGTTGCGGAAAAGTGCCCACCACAGATACATCGCGCCGAGGACAACAGCGACGAGGTAGCGCGGACTGCGCGCACGTGCAAGTTGCGCGCGCAGTCGATTCACAACGGTGCGCGCATACAGAAAACGCAACGCGGACACTGGAGACGGTGTCCGACGTGATGCGTCGTCCGGTAACGTTGGCCGCTCGACCACAAGCGACGGATCAGAGAACAATGTCACGTGGATGCGGACGCCGTTTCGTCACCCGTCAATGCGAGAAATATTTCTTCGAGCGAGCGACCGGCAAGTGCCGGACGCGCTGCCACAATATCCGCGATCGTACCGAACGCGACACTTTCGCCAAGCCGTATCACAAGCAAACGCGTGCACAGTTCCTCCACCAAATGCAACAGATGCGAACTCAAAATCACCGCCGTGCCCTCGCGCGCGCGCGCCGCAATGGTCTCCTTCATGCGACGGATCCCGACCGGATCAAGTCCAGTCAGCGGTTCGTCGAGCAGCAACGCGGCCGGCCGATGCAGCAGTCCGCAGGCGATCGCCAACTTTTGCTTCATGCCACGCGAAAGCTCGGTGGGGAGTGCGTCACGTTTGGCCGTGAGCTCGAGCTCCTCCAACAGCACGGGAATGCGCGGACCCGCGTCAGTCACTCCATACAGTCGTGCCACGAACTGCAGATGCTCGGCAACGGTGAGATAGTCAAATAGTTGCGGTTCGTCGGGAATGAACGCGAGACGTGCTTTCGCACCAACCGGGTCTTTGGACAAATCGATGCCACCAATGCGAATGGATCCAGACGTGGGTTGCAGAATACCCGCCATCGCACGCAGCGTTGTGGTCTTTCCCGCGCCGTTCGGTCCAACCAATCCCAGCACATCGCCCGGTTGCACCGTGAAGGAGAGCGAGCGCACGGCCACGGTCTCGCCGTACAATTTCGTGTACTTCTCAACGTCGATCACATCACTCCCGGTATCGTTGCCAACGCGTCATCTCGTGATGAATGAAGTATCGTGCTCGTCACCAGTGGAGGCTATCGTTCGAATACTCCATCTGTCCGCGATATCGCGTCTCCATCTGACCCAACTGGTCCAATCACCCCGTGACCGAAGAGACTCCGTCACAGATCGCCCACGATGTCTTCATCGCCCGCCAGCCTATTTTCGACGGCCTGGACCGGCGTGTGGCGTATGAACTGCTCTATCGCGCCAGCCAATTCGCCACCGATTCGGGGCCGATTTCTGCCGACGCGATGTGCAGCGATACGGCGTTGCACGCGGTCGTGTCCATCGGTCTCGATCGATTGACCAGCGGCCACATCGCATATGTCAACGTGACCCGCGAGCATTTGTTGGGCGAGCTGCACAAAATCTTCGATCCCCAGGAGGTGGTGATTGAACTCCTGGAATCCATTGAGGCCGAGCCCGCAATTATTGACGCATGTGCACGCGCGGTCGCCGACGGGTACACACTTGCGCTCGATGACTACGATGGACGACCATCGCTCGACGCGTTGCTGCCGTTCGTGAAGATCATCAAACTCGACGTACTCGGCGTTACGCGCAGTGAACTCGAACGACGGATTGCGCGTATTCGCAACCGCGGGCTAACGCTGCTCGCAGAACGCGTCGAAACACTGGAGATGCACGCCCTCAGCAAAGCGCTCGGCTGCACACTATTCCAAGGCTACGTGTTTAGTCGGCCAGAAACGATGAATGGTCGCGCGATGTCTGTGCAGCAATCCACGATGTTCGGTATCGTGTCGTTGCTCGGCGACGCCGACGTGCTGGATGGCGCACTTGAAGAGGCGTTCCAGTCACACCCCGCATTGTCGTTCGCGCTGTTGCGCATCGTGAACTCCGCATCGTTCGGCGCACGCTCGGTCGAATCCATTGGACACGCGATTCGTTTGATCGGCCGCCAAGCGCTCTCGCGCTGGATGATGGTGATGATCGTGGCCTCCGTTGCCTCGCAAAGCCCGATCGCCAGCGAGGCCGTAACACAGGCACTCATTCGCGGACGCTTCTGCGAGCTTCTTTCCCTTGGAGGCTCGATCGATCCGTCGTCGCAATTCCTGGTCGGCTTGCTCTCGCGCATCGACGTGCTGATGGGCAGCCCAATGCATGTCGTGCTTGATCGACTCCCGATCGCGC
>JAYTTR010000438.1:0-4587 GCA_043744935.1 Gemmatimonadaceae bacterium | reverse complement strand
GCGCGCGAAGTCGAAATCGAGGTGACGCAATCGGGACCGGGCATGAACAACGTGATGACGCCGGGTGCGCCCGAAGGCATGGACAGCATCAGCGATTGGTTTCGCGACATGATGCCCAAGCGCAAGAAGAAGCGCACCGTAAAAATTACCGAGGCCCGTCGAATCCTCCTCGATGAAGAGCTCGATAAGCTCATCGATCTGGATGATGTCACCACCGATGCGCTCGAACGCGTTGAGACAATGGGCATCATCTTTCTAGATGAAATCGACAAGATTGCGGGCGAACGCGGACAAGGCGGTGGGCCCGACGTGTCACGCGAGGGCGTGCAGCGCGACTTGCTGCCCATCGTGGAAGGGTCGAACGTGCAGACGCGGTACGGCATGGTGAAGACAGATCATATTCTTTTCATCGCGGCGGGTGCATTTCATGTGTCGAAACCCAGTGATCTTATCCCCGAATTACAAGGACGTTTTCCTATTCGCGTCGAGCTCAAACCACTCACCGAACAGGATTTCGTGCGCATCATGACTGAACCAGAAAACGCGCTCACCAAGCAGTACGCAGCGCTGGTGGAAGCCGAAGGCGCCTCGCTGATATTTCATCCCGAGGGCATCGCGGAAATCGCGCGTGTCGCGACGCGGGTGAACGAGCGCATGGAAAATATCGGAGCGCGACGCCTGCACACGGTCATGACGACGCTGTTGGAGGACGTGCTGTACGAACTCCCAGATGGCGGCAAAGAGCCAGTCTCCGTCGACTCGGCCATGGTACACGAGCGCCTGAAATCGATTTCTGAAGACGAAGATCTTCGCAAGTACATTCTCTAACGCCATGCCCTCGCACTCACCACACGCGGCACCTCATCGCGATTTTCTCAATATCGGCGATTTCACGCTCAACGAAACGTTTGCGCTCTTTGACTTGGCGGAGCGAATGCGTACGCATGCGTACACGGCGAAACCGCTCGCGGGCAAGGCGCTCGCGATGATTTTTATGAAGTCGAGCACCCGGACACGCGTTTCGTTCGAAGTGGGCGCAACGCAATTGGGGGGAACGGCGCATTTTCTTTCACCGCGCGATGTCCAGATCGGACGCGGTGAACCGGTCGAGGATACCGCGCGTGTGCTCTCGCGCTATGTGCACGGCATCATGATTCGCACCTTCGCGCATGCGGATGCCGAGACGCTGGCGCAATTCGGGAGCGTGCCCGTCATCAATGGTCTCACGGATTTGTCACATCCGTGTCAGGTGCTGGCCGATGTGCTCACCGTGCGTCAACACCTGGGCGATATTCGCGGCCGTACCGTCGCGTGGATTGGCGACGGAAATAACATGGCGAATTCGTGGATTGAAGCGGCCGCGCACCTGGGCTTCGCGCTGCGGCTCGCCTGTCCCGAAGGCTTTGACCCCGACGCAAACTTTTTACGCGCAGCGGCGCACGCCGATGTGACGCTGCTGCGGGATCCGGCCGACGCAGTGCGTGGCGCGGATGTGGTGACGACCGATGTGTGGGCGTCCATGGGGCAGGAGGAGGAACAGAAGCAACGCGTGCATTCGTTCGCGGGCTATCAAGTTGATCGCGCAATGATGGCGCGCGCAAATCGCGATGCGATATTTTTGCATTGCTTGCCGGCGCATCGTGGGGAAGAAGTGGCGGCTGATGTAATTGACGGCCCACAAAGTGTAGTGTGGGACGAGGCCGAGAACCGCTTGCACATCCAGAAAGCCATCATGGCCGTGCTGATGGGTCACGAACCGCTCGAAGCAAATTAGCGCAGTCTATCCTCACGCAAACACATTCCACGATGCTCGAACTCGGCGCTGCCGCTCCCGACTTTACCGTACTCACCGACGATGGATCACCGCTCACGCTGTCCTCCCTTCGCGGCAAGCCGGTAGTGCTGTATTTCTATCCAAAAGATGACACCTCCGGATGCACCGTCGAGGCGTGCGAATTTCGTGACATGTTTCCGCGCTTCGATAGCTCCAAAGCCGTTATTCTCGGCGTCAGTCCGGACAATGTAAAATCACATGTCAAGTTCAAGGCGAAGTTTGAGTTACCGTTCACATTGCTGGCCGACACGGAGAAAGTGATTGCGATGGCCTACGATGTCTGGAAAGAAAAATCCATGTATGGGAAGAAGTACATGGGCATCGAACGGACAACGTTCGTGATTGATGCGAAGGGAAACATTGCGCAGATCTTCAGCAAGGTGAAACCTGCAGGGCATGCCGCTGAAGTCATGCACGCCCTGCAAGCGCTGTAGCGTTTGCTATTGCACCGTCTGCTTATCCCAGACAAACCGTTTGAAAAAGACGCCCATCTTGTCGAAGGTTTCTATCCAGTTTTTGTGCAACATCGATTCGTGCAAGTCATCCGGTACGACCAAAACTTCATGGTAGATGTTGCGAGCGCGAAGCAGCTGTACTAAGCCCACGGTTTGCGCGAAATCAACATTCCGGTCGTCATCGCCATGAACGAGAAACACGGGTGATTTCCACGTGTCAATCGCCGAGATCGCGGACGATTTGAATGCCAGATTCGCGGTGTCGAGCACGTTCCCATAGAAGTGCACACCCGCCAAGTCTGCGCCGGCAACGAAGATGTCTGAATTGCGCGCGAGTGCTTGTGATGTGAGCAGGCCGCCATACGAGAGGCCCCAAATGCCGATACGCTTTGTGTCCACGTCAGCGCGGCCCTGTAAATACTTGGCGCCCGCCATCACGTCCTGGTATTCCGAATTGCCGCGCGAATTCGTGTTCGGCGCATTGCGAAACGCTTTGCCGTATCCAACGCCGCCACGGTAATTGATGGACAGCACAACGTAGCCCTGCGCTTGTAGCCATTGGTTATACGCGTACGCCCAGTGATAGAACTGCATGTAATGGTAGCCCGGCATCATCTGTCGCGAGGGGCCGCCATGGACAAACACGATGGCCGGACGTTTCTCGCCGGCTTTCATGTCTTTGGGCAGGAACAGCTGATTGTGCACGTCCATACCGTCCGCTGCCTTGGTGATGACAATTTCTGGTTCAACGTGGGCTGCGGTCGGAAAATCGGTAGCGAGTTTCGGATACAAAATTTTCGGTGCAGCCCCCGTGACTGGCACGAGCGCAATCGATGCCGGAGTGCGCGCGTCGAAATAGATCACCGCGACCTGCTTGCCGGAGGCCAACGGTTGCGGATATGTCTCGATGCCGCGCCCGGTCGATATCTGCGTCGGTGTACCACCGGAAACGGGCACAGACCAAATGTGCCGACGCTCGATGTCACTCGCATTGGTGCAGTAGAACAGCGTGCGTCCATCCTTGGACAACGCCAGCGACGTTGCGTCTTCGATAATGCCGTCGGTGGTGGTCAGCCGCGACGGTGTGCCACCCGCAATCGGAATTGCGTACCAACGTTCGAAATCATCTTTCGGAATATTCACCGGCAAGATGACATGATCACCCGCCCACATCATGCTGTTCGCACTCGTGAACACGCTGTCGCTCGGCGCATTGTGCCAAAACTCTTTGGCTTCACCCGTTGCCGCGTTGGCGACCATGAGCGACATCGTGTGACCACCAGCAAATGTCGCGTTGTAAAAGCCCGGTGAGCGACGCAACGACCCACCGCGTGGTGCAGAATCCGTTGCTGGTCCTGCGCCACGACCTCCTCCATTACATCCAGCGACATACACCGTGCGCGCCGTTGCGGCGTTCGATGCCGGACCAGGTGGATTGCCAATGCCACCTTGTCCGTTTTGCGCTTGATTGCCAAACGGCGTTCCCGGTCGACGAGAAAAAGCAATGCGCTTGCTGTCCGCCGACCACGTTGGACCAGCATCACAATCGACACTTGGCGACACATACCTCAGCGTGCGCGATGTCACGTCAAACACCGCAATGAATGCGTGATTCTCACGATCGCTGACAAACGCGATCTTCGAACCGTCAGGAGACCAACTCGGATTGCTATTGCGCCCCCACTCCTTGATGTACGGCGTTCCGCCTGTGTCCATCGCCGAACGCGGTGTCTCGCGCGAGACGCGCGCGCGATAGATCTGACCGTCCTTCGCGTACAGCACATAGCGGCCATCGGGCGAAAGCTGTGGTGACGCGCCCTCGGCCACGCGCCATGGGGCACCGCCGGTCGCACGCACGGCCCAGATTGCACGCGCGCCGCCGTTCGGATCGTGCGACGGATTCGCGATCCAATCAAAACGATTTGGTGCTGAGCCGCGCACAAACACGATGACCGAGCCATCGTCGGAGAGCGAGACGTTGGTGACATCGACGCCGTCGTCCGCCATGAAGTTGGTCAAACGAACGGGGGTGAAGGCCGGAGCGACTGCGGTGTACACATTGCGCATGCCGCGGTCGTACACCATCCAGGCCAACCGATCGGCTTTGCGCGCGGAAGCGAGCATCAATGGGGAGGCCGGCGACAAGAACTGCGCGACTGTGGGCTTCGCTTGCGAGGCGAGTTTTACGGCAAACGTCGGGATGCACAATATCGCGACGCTAGTGGCAACCACGACTATGCGCGGCGTTTGAGCAGGAGAATGACGGAGCACAAATCCTCTGGAAAACGAAGAGAAAGC
>JAYTTR010000437.1:0-4590 GCA_043744935.1 Gemmatimonadaceae bacterium | reverse complement strand
GCACACGTGCGCGAAACGCGTGGTCTTATCGTCGAATATCCCGCGGCGTTTATCGATATGGCGGATGCGGGTGCTATGGCCATGGCAATCGGCCTCACCCCAACACATTTCTCAGACAGCACGACTGTGTGGACCAGCGCGCCCGCGCCATGTCCCGCGCTGCCCATCTCACAACACACTCTTTAAGTGACTCTGCGATTACATCTGCTTCGCCACGGACAAACGGCGGCGAGTCGAGAGAACGTGTTTTGTGGTGGCACGAATGATGTGGCGCTTACCGACGACGGCATGGCGATGGCGCAAGCCTTTGCAACGACGTATCGCCAAACGCCGTGGAAAGCGGTCTACGCAAGTCCGCTGCAGCGCGCGCTCCTTACAGCACAGGCGACAGCACAATTCACGGCACACCGCGTAACCATTGATCACGCGCTGACCGAGATCAACTATGGTGCGTGGGATGGACTGTCCACCGAAGTTGTGGACCGTGAGTTTCACGACGACTACGTGCGATGGACGGCGGACCCCGCGTGGAATGCACCCACCGACGGTGAAACGGCGGTGGCGCTTGCGCGACGAATGTTGGGTGTCGTTGAACGGATCACGCATGCGACTCCGCACGGCGATGTGCTCGTTGTTTCGCACAAGGCCGCCATTCGCACGCTCCTCTGCGCATTGCTCGGCGTTGACGTCGGACGGTTTCGATTTCGCTTTGGATGTCCGGTGGCATCCGTGACTATTGTAGAATTTGGTCCGCGAGGCCCGCTGGCGTTAACCGTGGCGGATCGTTCGCACCTTGATGCGCGACTGCGAGGGCTCCCGGGCACGTAACGCTTGATAGCGTGCTGGACAAAGCCCTGCTCGGTTTGTCATTTTGGGTTATGCCGAACTCAGAGCCCTCACGTCGTCAGTTTCTTGCCTTTCTTGCCGGAAGCCCGTTGCTCGCCGCTGCCGGATTTGACGCCGACGCGCTTTCGCACATCGCCGATGCAACATCGCGCGGTTCAGATCACGCGTTGCGGCTCGCGCAACGCGTCGCGGAACACGGCGCGTCATCGGATGTCGTTATTCAATCGGCGAAAGAAGCGTTGAGTGTGTTCGACTTCGAGCCGGTCGCCAAACAGCGTATTCCAGTGTCGCACTGGGGATATCTCGCCACCGGCACTGATGATGACGGGACCATTCGTGTGAATCGCGAAGGTTTTGATCGATGGGCCTTGCATCCGCGTCGCTTGATCAACGTGAGCAAAGTAGATGCAAGTGTCTCGTTGTACGGCACGCGTTATCCGACGCCGATTGTCATCAACCCTGTTGGCAGTCAGAAAGCGTTTCATCCGCTCGGCGAAATCGCCGTGGCTCGTGCGGCGAAAGCGCGTGACCATCTGCAAGTGTTGTCGACGGTAGCGACCACGTCCATCGAAGATGCGATTGCCGCGCGTGGCGGACCTGTCTGGTTTCAATTGTATCATCAATCCGATTGGGCGATCACTCGACAAATCGTACAGCGTGCGGAGCGCGCGGGCGCACCGGCTGTGGTCTTCACGGTCGATCTGATCGGTGGCAGCAATCGTGAGACGATGATACGTGAAGCGCGCCGAGATACGCGCACATGCACGAACTGTCATCTGGGCGGTGCGCCGTTGCCTGGGGTGAGCGGTCGGGTTGATGATCGAGACAACCGACGCAAGCCAAATCTGGTAGGGTATCCCAAAGTGACGCCGATCCCAGAAGTTGGAACTCCCTCGTGGGAATTCATTGATCGTTTAAAAAATGCAACGCACATGAAAGTGCTCATCAAGGGCATCGTGACGCGTGAGGATGCCGAACTAGCCGTGTCGCATGGTGTCGACGGACTTTTTGTCTCGAATCACGGCGGACGTGCGGAAAATTCGATGCGTGCCACCGTTGCGTCGCTGCCGGAAGTGTTGCAGGGGACTGCCGGCAAAATTCCCGTGATCTGCGACGGCGGCTTTCGTCGTGGCACGGACATCTTCAAAGCGATGGCGCTGGGTGCTTCAGCCATCGGTATCGGGCGGCCATACATTTGGGGACTCGGCGCTTTCGGTCAGGAAGGCGTAGAAACCGTGCTTGCGCTGTTGCGCAAAGAGTTTGAAGTGGTGATGAAACAGAGTGGTGTAACAACTATTGCTGGCATCACGCGCGAGCACATCGTCGCGCGCTAACGCCGTTTGGTGGCGTTAGAAGTGTGCAGAGAATTGCACGCCGGTGCGACCGCGCTGGTCCATCATCGGCGTTACGGCGAAACCGAAATCGCCCGTCGACGTCACTGCGCGCGTGCCGCGCGGTGCAACAATAGATGCGCCCTGCTGTGAGCGCTGCGCGTACAACATCGCTTCAATCGCAGCAGCAATTGTGAGTGCGCCGGCAGACGCAGCGCCGATGGTGAAATAGGGCCGCGCACTCGTGGTCTGCGTATAAGGAGCAGAGACCCCATTCGGGTCAACATACGCGATCTGCGTAGTTGTCGTTTGCTGTACGAATGCCGCGGCGGCGGCACCAATCACCGACGCCAATACCACGCCACCGATCACCGGACGACCCGTGTAAAATTGCGCAAACCCTGGCAAGAGTCCACGCGTAAACGCGACGCCGGCACTGTACACCGGTCGACGTAATTTTTCGATCGCGCGTCCCACTTCCACCCGATCATCCACTGTTGGCGCAACAGCACGATACTGTTCCATGTCCTTCAATGCGTCGTCACGCTTACCGCTCGCTGCACGTGACAATCCTCGATTGAAGAAACCTTCGGACGCTGTGGGCGCAAATTTCACCACGTCGTCGAACGCACGTGCTGATGCGTCGTACCGTCCATCGTCGAATAGTGCCAGCCCAAGACGAAACGCCACTTGGACATCACGTGCACGTTGCGCGGCCGGACGCGGCACTAGTCGGACCAACCGATCGCGCACGTCCGTTGCTTCGCGGCCACTCGGCGACAGGGTGAGATACCGACAGTACTCGTTAACGGCCTTCGTTGTGTCGGATAATTCCTCGTGCGCGCGCGCCAGATCGTACGCGACACGTTCATCACCGGGGTTAAGCACCGCGGCTTTCGCGAACGCATCACGCGCCGCCGCCTGATCGCCGACCAGTGCTGCCTCTTGTCCGGCCGCCGCAAGTCGACGTGCCTCGACGTTGTCTCGTCGCTGCGCAAGGCCCGGCGACACAAGTGAAATCTCGCACCCGGGCGCGGCGCCTGTTGTGAGCAAGCGCTTCGGCGTCAATCCTTGCGCGTGCAACGATGACGCGTCGATTGCCAAGAGCACGCCACCAAGGCAAAGTGTGCTACACGCAAACGCGCGTAGCTCGTGATACGCGTTAGCGTACTGTAACAAGTGTCGATGCACTCACGCCCTCCGAAGTGACAGTAATGCGCACAATTCCAACTTTGAAGCCAACAACAAGCCCACTGCTGGACACGAAGGCGACCCGTTCGTCCGCCGATGACCATGTGAGCAGTCGCCCGCTGAGCAATGTGCCGACGACATCGCGGAGCGTTGCCGTGAGTTGTACGGCGTCGTCGACGGCGATGCTCGGTGCCAATGGTACGATCGAGATTGACGCGACGCTCGGTCTGGTGACGGTCACGGTTGATGTTGCGAAGACGCCGTCAATGGCGGCGAGAACAATTGCGACGCCCGGTGTAAGCGCCGACACCAAGCCGGTACTGGTAACGCTCGCAATGGTTGCTGCGCCCGCAGTCCACGTCACTGTGCGTCCGAGTAATGGCGTACCAATGGATGACAATGCGACAGCGGTGAGTTGTTGCGTTGTCCCCGTGAGCAAGTTGAGCGTGCTCGGCGATAGTTGAACACTGACGACAGGTTCGGCGATCACGGTGATGGATACACTTCCGCTCTTGCCCTCGCTGGTCGCTGTAACGCGCGCGATACCTGGCGCGATCGCTGTGACTATGCCAGCGGCATTGACTGTCGCAATCGACGGCGCATCGCTGTTGTATGCGATCACGCGACCGGTCAGAAGGGTGCCAAGCGAATCGGTAATCTGTGTGGTGAGTTGCTGCGTACCGTTCACAATCAGGGTGGTCGATGATGGTGTGACGGTCACAGTGCCGGCGAGACGCGCGAGCACGATGATCGTTGCGCTACCGACGCGACCTTCACTTGCGGCGACGATGCTTGTTGTTCCCGGAGCGAGCGCGTTGACAACACCGGTTGACGATACGGTCGCCACGGCAACGTTATTCGAGCTCCACGCAAGGGCTCGACCCGTCAGCGTAGCGCCGCTCGCATCACGCAAGGCGGCCAATAGGACGCGTTCGGTACCAACGCCGAGTGTGTCGAGGGCGGGCGAGATTGCAATCGTTTGAACTGGTGGAAGGGTAACCGTCACCGCGACCTGTCCACTGCGTCCTTCACTTGTGGCCGTGACGGTCGTCGCACCTGGGGCAATGCCGGTAACAGTGCCTTGGGCATTCACGGTGGCGATTGCGATGTTGCTGCTGATCCATGCGACGGTGCGTCCACTGAGCACGATGCCATCGACGTCAAGCGTTTGCGCTTGAAGTGGCGCCGAAATGCCGACCCGCATGGACACTGTAGCCGGTGT
>JAYTTR010000436.1:0-4593 GCA_043744935.1 Gemmatimonadaceae bacterium | reverse complement strand
CTGTGCAGTCTTCGCCCGATATCATGGCCCACGCGTCGTACGACGAGTTTGAACCGAGCCGCAGCACCCCCGCCGTGTACTGGCTCATTGGCCTGTGCATCGGTGTGTTTTTTGTGCAGCAAACATTGGTTGGCGATGCCAACATGGCGAACGCGCTTGGTTATTCGCCGGGTGACATTGCTGCGCATTCGTTGTGGACGGTGGTCACGTACATGTTCGTGCACGGTGGGCTACTGCACCTCGTGCTCAATATGTGGACGTTGTGGTTGTTTGGTCCGCGTGTCGAGCGGGCGTGGGGCAGCAGCACGTTCACATGGTTCTACCTGTGGTGCGGGCTTGGTGGCTGGGCGTTTCACTACATGTTCGAGCGTCAGGGTGCGGCGCTGATTGGTGCCTCTGCGGCTATTCTTGGCGTCGCGGTGGCGTACGCGTCTCGCTGGCCTGATGACGAAGTATTGTTTTTCGGCATCGTCCCAATGAAGGTGCGGTGGTTGGTGGTGTTCATGGCGATCATCAATGTGGCGTTTGCCATTATGGGTCAAGGCAGTGCGGACGGCACGGCGTATTTTGCGCACATTGGCGGTATTCTGGCGGCGCTCATTTATTTGCGCACGCCAAACGCGCAGAGTCTGGATCGCTTTCGCCGTCGCATTGCGCCTGCGCCCGATTACGGCGATGAGACGCCGCGTCCTGTGCCGAAGAATTCGTCGCGTCCGCGTGACCGGGACGTGGACGATATTGTCGCGCAAAGCAAGGCGGCGGTCGCGCGCGTGCGTCCCGCGCAGCAACCCGCTGGTGTGGCAACGGCGATGGTTGCGTCGGCACCGCCGCCGTCCACGGCGCTCGATGCCGTGCTGGATAAAATCGCCGCTGAGGGGCTCACGAGTCTGACCACCGCCGAGAAGCTGTTGTTGGATGAATGGTCGAAGCGTTTACGCGAGGTTGGGCAGTAGGCGCTTAGTTTTCACGCATGCCGAAACCACAACTGCTCGAGACGTTTCCGAATCCGTACGCCGATCGGGACTACGAAATTTTCATGGAGACGACGGAATTCACGTCGCTCTGTCCATTAGGTGGCATTGAGAGTGATGCGGCCGAGTTGCTGTTGCTGGAAGGTGGAGCGCCGGATTTTGCGACGATTCGGATTACGTATCGACCGGCGGCGAAGTGCATTGAGGCGAAGAGTCTCAAGTTGTATTTCTGGAGCTTTCGCAACGACGGCATTTTTTACGAGCGTGCGGTGAATCGCATTCTTGATGATTTGGTGGCGGTGAGTGCGCCGAAGCACATCACGGTGGTTGGGGATTTCAATGTGCGGGGCGGGCTGAAGAGCATCATCACGGCGAGCTGGCCGCAGGGATAGGGATAGGGACCAGGTGAGAGGGGTGAGGGAATGGGGAGAGGGGTTGGCTCCGGGCAGGAGCGGGTTATGTTCCGTGTCCGGTCTGGGCGGGACGCTGCTCGGGTCGGAATGGCTAGGTAGCTCAGTTGGTAGAGCAGCGGACTGAAAATCCGCGTGTCGGGGGTTCAATTCCCTCCCTAGCCACTGTGGGGACGCTTAGAATGTGCCACCTGAGTCATTGTGAAAAAAACAAGTTACACGCGACGGATCCGGCGACCACGTCGGATCCGTTTTGTCGTTGGGGAACAGACCGTGGGACACTGAAAGGAAGCAGACCGGCCGTTCGGTGTGTTATCGCAGTGGAATCGAAACCCGGTGAGCCGGGACGTGGCGGACGTTGTGGCTGCGTTACCGTCGCGCATTACGATCGCGCAGATTGGCCATTGACTTTGTCGCAAAGTCACCGAAGCTAGCGTGGTGCACCTGCTCGTCGTTCGTAAATCTTTAAATTATTTGAGGGAGCCATGTTCAAAAAAATATTGTTCGTTGTCGCATTTGCCGCCGTGTCTGTGGTGCTCTCAGCATCCGGGGGGGGCGAGGTTTCGGTCGCCACCCGTAGCTTGGCTAACAGCGCGGCAATTGGAGGCTGCGCAGAAGGTGCACCTGCGTCAAGGAGCTTGGTTTCGACGAGTGCAGTCGACCGGGTTATCAATGCAAGTGGTACGCGCTGTAGCGACGGATGAGGTTTCTCGGTCTTGGTGCATTGATCTGTGCTGCTTTCGCGGGAACCAGCGTTTGGGCACAGACTGGCGGAGACGTGCTTCGCGTAGCTGGGCAACTTCGGGCAGCGGATATCAGGCCTGAGGAAGGCTTTTCCGGCGTGATTGGAGCGGGGTTTCTCCCCGATGGCTCGATAATTGTTGGTGACGCGGGCCGACGCTCCCTCCACCTGTTTACAAGTGCCGGACGTTACGTCAAGAGCGTTGGGCGGTCGGGGAAGGGTCCTGGGGAGTTCGAGGAACTCCGTTGGCTGATGGCGTGCGCCGATGGATCGGTGTCGATGTACGACTCTTCGATTGATCGCATTTCCATCTTCAGTCCGCTCGGCACGTACGTGAAAGCGTTCGCAGCACCTGCTTGGTACTTGTTTGATACGGTGCTCTCGTGCGAGAGCGCGGAGGAGGTGGTCTTTCTGCAGGACCATCCACGCGCCAAGCCGCTCGAACGCGGAAAGTCGACGCGGTTTCCCGCAGTCGTAGCACGGGCAAATTGGACGCGACCGCTCGTCGACACCGTGAGAGCGCTTAGTGGTACCGAGTTTTTCTTCGCCAAGGTCAGCGGGTACGCCGATCTTCCGCTCGGGACGCGTGCCATGGCGGCCTCGTCGCGCGGCCGGGTCGCAACCGGAGAATCGAGCGATACGATGGTGTTGGTCCATGAGAAAAACTCACGGCGCATTGACTCACTCTATTTGCATGGCGGGAGAGCGAAGACGACGAGCGCGGACTGGCAAAAGGCGCGACGCAATCGTATCGAACTTGAGCACGCGGCAAGTACACGGAAACAGTTCAAGACGGTGTTGGCGGAGGCGGATCCGCCCGCATTTCTTCCGGTGTTCGATGCTCTGCTGGTGGACAAATACTCGACCGCTGTATGGGCAAGGCGCTTTAGTCAAAACGATCTTGCGGCGTGGGTGAGACTGGGTCGAGTCGCGAGCAATCGCAACGCGTTTACGCTGCCAACCAACGTCCAAGTCATGGACGTTTCGGCTTCCATGTTGCTGGGTTTGCGTCGCAATGACGATGGTACGGAAGACCTCCTGCTCTACACGTTTCGGCGCTAGCATTGCGGAGAGTTGAAGCGGCTGACTATGCAGCAAGTCAGCGCCTTGAGTCGTGCTTCGATGCGCAGATCATTCTCCGAACATCGCGTTGCCAACCCGCCCATAGCTTGTGCTGCAACCTGCTCTGGAGCGTGCTGGGCTAAGTGCACGCGGCCGCCGTGATGTGCATCATTGAGCAGGCAGCGATGTCAACGTCCTCGTCAACCTCCAACAAAAATGGACATGTCAACGATCGATCGCGCGCTGCTTTTTCGGCAGCTCCACGCTGTGAACGCGGACGCACTACTTGTATTACCAAACGTCTGGGATGCGATGAGCGCGCGCGTGGTCGAAGCGGCGGGCGCCCGCGCGATTGCGACAACCAGTGCGGGTATTTCGTGGGCACTGGGATTTCCGGATGGACAAGGACTGACGCGTGACGCGATGATCGATGCCGTTCGCAGTATCGTGCACGCGGTACGTATTCCGGTGACGGCCGATATCGAGAGCGGCTACGGCGACGGCTCGCCCAGCGCCGTCGCCGAAACGGTGCGTGGCGTCATCGCGGCAGGCGCAATTGGGGTGAATCTCGAAGACTCGCCCGGCCGCGATGGTTCGGCGCTACTCGACGTTGACGTGCAGAGCGTTCGAATATCGGCCGCACGCGATGCAGCCGCAACGTCCGGCATACCCGCGTTCATCAATGCGCGCGTGGATACGTATTTGAGGCAGGTTGGCGATGCGAGCGATCGATTTGACGAAACAGTGCGTCGCGCGCGCGCGTACATCGTGGCGGGTGCAGATGGGGTGTTTGTGCCGTTAGCACCGGATGCGGATACGATAAGGCGACTGGTGGCGGCTGTCGGCGCGCCGTTGAACGTCATCGCCGGACCGGGATCCCCAACAGTGACCGAACTACGCGCATTGGGAGTGGCGCGCGTGAGCGTCGGGCCGGGCCTTGCTCGATCGGTCATGGCGCACATTCGTCATGTTGCGACGGAGCTGCTTGGCGCGGGGACGTATGAGGCGCTTCGCGAACAGATTTCATCGCCTGAGGCGAACGCGCTGTTCGCCGTGCGCGGTACCTAGTGGCGTTACATGACACAATGATTCGGCAAAGGGCACAGCACAACGGACCCGGCGATGACGCTGGGTCCGTTGTGGATCATGCTGCACAGTACAGAAAAATGAACATGCAGCGGCAATTGGTTGTGCGAATAACGTACCACGCGACAGCAATGATATTCGGACGTATCACCCGCCACGCGCGTCAGCGGCATCGCCGTCCATCAACTATTGAACACGCACCATGACTGCACGCAAAAACGGCGCACCAACACCAAAGACCGATCGTACCGTTGCCGGAGAAAATTGGGACGGTCGTGATATCTCGGGTGAGACCCACACGCGCATCGCGTTTACGGATCTT
>JAYTTR010000435.1:0-4602 GCA_043744935.1 Gemmatimonadaceae bacterium | reverse complement strand
AGTGATGACGGTGTTCATCACTTTCGAAACAAATGGTAACGGCCCGCGCATCACCCAGGTCACACCGGTTGAATCACCCCGTGGTTCAATCATGAATTCAATGACGTTTTTTGTTGCGAATGGCTTTGTGAAATCGAGCGCAATCTGCGCGTTGAGCGGAGGAGCGGCATTCTTGATTTCCATGCGCCCGGCGCCCGCCTTGCTGTTACCACTCCACGCATACACCGCGCCGACACCACTCGGCGCACCAGTATAGCTGCGTTGCAAGTTTGGATCGATTTTTTCCCAGGGCGACCAGGCATTCCACTGATGGAAATCGTTGATAAATGCGAAGATCTTTTCGGGCGGTGCATGTATGGTGGTGGCACGTTCCAGACTAAACGTGTCCGGTTTTGTGGCAGCGAAGCCGAGCACGACCGCAAGAGCGATGACGACGATGATGCCAATGATCTTGAGCATGGTGGCGAATCCCTAGTCCCTTCTTGTGGACACTGTGAATCGTGCTTGAACGCTTGATTTTGCGGCCGGGTGCAGCGCGACGCTAGCGCCGCGCGATCAACGAGGCCACCCAGTCTGGGGAAGCCCGGAGGTCAACTTCAGCGCATTTTGAAAATAGACCTTTTTCAGCACGGCGTCGGGAAGATCGATACCGTACAATTTCCAGAAGGCGTGGTAACCCCGGTAGTAGTCGAAGTAATCGTCACGGGTTTCCAGGACGCGCCAGTAATACGGGTACTCTTCCGGCTGGAACGAGTCTTTGCCAAAGAGAATGCGATCCTGGTACTGCACGAAAAAATCATGCATCGCGCGCGGCTGTCGGCCGATGTCGTAGAGTACGGCGCCAATTTCCGTGTAGACGTTTGGCATGGTAGCAAGCATTCGACCAAGTCGCGCCAAGTCGTTCGCGTGCCAGCCCATGTGCGCGGCGACAAAAACGGTTTTGGGGTGACGACGAAAGAGTGTGTCGCGCTCAGTAATCAATTGCTCGAACGATGGATAGCGATCCGACGGATAGCGGCGATCACTAAACAGCGACATCTCGAGCCACCGTTCGTTGGTCAGCGTAATTGGCTGAAAGAATTCCTGCGGGTCGGCGGTATGAATGAACACCGGCAACTTGAGACGCGCGCACGCCTCCCAAATCGGATCTAACTCCATATCGTCAATGTGCAGGCGCGACCCATCTGCTTTCTTCACCGACAATCCAAAGCTCTTTGGAATTTCGCCTACGCCAACCGCACCGTTTGCCACGTCCGATTCTAAGCGTGCAACGGCCTTGGCCGCCCAACCCGGACCAACATTTGAAAAGTCGATGCCCGCCAACACACGCACGCGGTCTTTCATTGACGACGCACGAATGGCAGTGATCGTGTTCTTCAGTCGATCACCAGACATGTTATCGGCCGACACCATCAGGCGTACGTTGAGGCTATCGAGCGCAGCGCCAAGCTTGGTGAGCCCGTCAGCGGTGCCGAGCAGCCCCGATGGATGTCCGTGAAAATCGATGGCCGGATATTTTGACGTCATCGTCACGTGCGACGAGGAGATAAGCGTCGAATGCGGTCGGTAGTCAACGATGCTTGGCGGTGCGTTTTCCGGCGCCAGGCAACTCCGTGGTCGCACTTCAGTCATGCCCGCCGGACATGATTCACCAGGTTGGATGCTCGTGGCGTTACGCATGCCGCCACGTGCGGCCGGCGGCTGTTGTGCAAATACCGGCGTGGCCGCGAGCACATGGCAAACGACGAGCGCGCGACAGTGGAATGACATCATGGTTTGTGTGCCGTGAGGAACGCGAGAATGCGGTCGTTGACGAGCGTGGCTTGCTCCATGTGCGGCAGGTGTCCCGAGGAGTCAATGGGCACAAACTCGACCGACGCAATGTTGCGCGTGATTATCGTCGCTTTCGCAATGGGCACTGTTTGATCTTGCTTTCCCCAGAGAAGGAGGACAGGCACGTTCGTTTTGCCGACGGACGCGTAGAGCTCATTGAAGTCGGTGGTTGCCATCGTTTGCCGTGTACGCAAGAGCGCGCGACCAAATCCCGGAAAGCGCATCTGCGGCCGATACTTGTCGGCCCAACCCGGAAAGTGCTCGGGGTGCAAGAAGTCCGACGCCTGATTGTCCGCCATTCCCGGCACAATACCGACCTGCCAAATCCACGGACCAATAATCGGCACGCGAAGGAACCACGGCAGCGGTCCGCCGGACGCAACCGGATCGATCAACGTGAGTGTCCGTACCCGATTCGCGTGCGTGCTCACATAGTGCGCGGTGACAAAACCGCCAAAGGACAGGCCAATCAAGTCGACCGGTCCGCGCACGTGCAATGAATCAAGCAATCCATCTAACTGTGCATCGAACAACGCCCCGTCGTACGCCACGTCAGGACGATCCGAAAGTCCACGACCGTACAAGTCGTAGCGAATGACTTGGTATCCGCGTTCGCGCAGCGCGAAGAACGTTGAATCCCAGATGTACAGCGGTACTGAAAATCCGTGTACCAACACCACCGTACGCGCCGAATCCGGCCCGCCGATATCAAAATGTGTTACACCATGGATTAGCCCGCCAAACTGTCCTGCGGCGTTGGTTCGCGCCCGCACATCCAACGTAGCCGTTTCCGGATTTCTCGCGGCAGAATATCCAACGCCTGCGACAACGAGCACTACAAGCAGCACGAGCGTGACGCGGAGAAAGCGCATGGGCTGTCGACGTAAAAGAAAAGTTCGTTTCAGGTAGCGAGTCCAACCCGCACGTTCACAAACGTGGTCCGGTCAATCTGTGCCACGAGCCAATGTGCCAGTTCGTCGCGCGCGATGCGACGCCCATTCTCCGGCATCGCGTTAACCGCGATGCGAAAGATGCCCGTGCGCACGTCTTCGGTAAGATCTGGCGTGCACGCCAACGTCCACGCGAGCCCACTCTCGCGTAACGCGCGCCACGTCCCTTGATGCTGCAGCGTGATGGACGCAAATGCCGCGGGAAATCCTGGCCCTTCGCTGCGTAGCCGTCCGTCCGCCGCGTCCAATACCCCGCCACCTGCGACCGCGAGGATGCGTGACACGCCATGCCGCTTCGCCGCAGCGACAATGTTGGCCATGCCGCTTGACAGCACTTCGCCAGGCGACCGAAAATCATCTGCGCCTAGCGTGCTGATAATGGCGTCGGCTCCATGTACGACTGCGCTGACAGTGTCCGCGTCAAGCACGTCGCCCGTGGCGACATGCGCACCAGCATGTGCCGCGCCGAGGCGCGCTGGATTTCGCGCAAGAATGCGCAGGGTGTATCCGGCGGTGCGGGCGTGCTCGCAAACACGCCACCCGGTTCGGCCCGATGCACCAAAAATGGCGAGAGTGAGCATCGTGCAAGCTAGCGCGTGTCGTCGCACTTTCGCGTACATTAGTGAGGGCGACGTCCGGTACCTGCGGAGGCCAGGAAGATGGGAGACGACAATCTGCAGGCGGATATTCAGCGAGCGCTTGGTGCGCAGTACACGCTCGAGCGCGAGTTGCCACGCGGCGGTATGTCGCGGGTTTTTGTCGCGACGGACAACGCATTGCGACGTCGTGTTGTGATCAAGGTCTTGTCACCCGACCTCGCCGCCACGTTGTCAGCTGAACGATTCAAACGCGAAATCACATTGGCCGCGCGATTGCAACATCCGCATATCGTGCCGCTGCTGAGCGCGGGACTTGCCGGAGAGCACCTGTATTACACGATGCCCTTGGTCGACGGCGAATCGCTGCGTGAACGGATGACGCGCGAACGGCCAATGGCCATTGCCGATATTACCAGCATCGTTGAAGAAGTAGCCGGTGCGCTAACGTACGCGCATGACGAAGGCATCGTGCATCGCGATATCAAGCCGGAGAACGTGATGTTCTTTCGCGGACAGGCGGTGGTGCTGGACTTTGGCATCGGCAAAGCGCTCCAGAGCGCGTCGACCACCGAAACCGAAGTCCTGCGCATCACACAAGTCGGCATGAGCCTCGGCACTCCCACGTACGTTGCACCGGAGCAAGCGGCGGGCGACCCCAATCTCGATCATCGCGCCGATTTGTACGCGCTCGGTGTGGTGGCATACGAGATGATCACGGGTCATCCGCCGTTCAGCGGCCGTTCACCGCAGGCCGTGTTCGAAGCGCACGCCACGCGTGCACCTGAGCCGATCGATGCGCGCCGTGCAGGAGTGCCGGCGCGACTGAATGCGATCGTCATGCAATGTCTCGCCAAGCGACCTGATGAGCGGCCGCGCAGCGGGTTAGACATCGTTCGCGCGTTGGATACAACGCAAGCGCCATCACGCAACGTCGACAATGCATGGGCGCGAAAGCTCGCTGCAATTCCCAGCTGGATCCCGTGGATGATCGCGGCTGTTTCAAGCCTCGCGGCGATCACACTGGCAATCCTGTTTGCGCTACGGGCGCGCTAAGGTTCTGCCGCAGTTCGCGTCATCTTACGTCAGACGCAGTGAGACACCGATTATAGGTAGGGTGATGACGATGCTCGGGTACTTCAGGACGAAGCGCTCGCTCACCCTCCGCATATTTAATGATCAATATTCCGGTGCTGTCGTAGCGCGGCTAGCGCAGCTGGTCG
>JAYTTR010000434.1:0-4612 GCA_043744935.1 Gemmatimonadaceae bacterium | reverse complement strand
CACGCTGGCCGTGTTTCGCGCGACCGATGCAACGGTGGGAACCGTACGTAAAGAAGCGCTGGCAGTAGCCGAGCGGGTGACCGGGCAATCGTCACGCGATGTGAATTACATCATTCCACGATTTGTGCTGGATCACTTGCCGCTTGGCTTGGCCGGACTTTTTCTTGCGGCAGTGATTGGTGCAGCGATGTCGAGCGTAGCGGCAGAACTGAATTCGTTGTCAACGGTGTCGATCATTGATTTCTATCGACGTTGGTTTAAGCCCGAGGGCTCCGATGCACACTATCTGCTGGCGTCGAAGGTCGCGACCGGCGTGTGGGGACTCTTCGCCTGTATTGTTGCCACGAAAGCGGCGACGCTCGGTTCACTCATTGAGGTTGTTAACCGTTTTGGATCGTTCTTCTACGGTTCGATCCTCGGCGTGTTTCTACTGGCCATGATTCCCCGCACACGCGCATTCGGCGCATTTGTCGGGCTCATTGCCGGTATGCTCGCCGTAGGTATGGTGTCATATACGGCGCCGTCGATCGCGTACTTGTGGTACAACGTTATTGGAGCAATGACGGTGTTACTGGTCGGCGGAGTGCTGAGTCTTTCACGTACGCGCGCAGTGTAACGGAGCGACTACTTTTTCTGATTCCGGTTGCGCACCGTAGCATCCCACGCGCGCATCCAGCGGTCTAACGAATCAGCCATGAGCGCTCCATCAACGGCGAGCGGCACAATGTTTTTGCGAGCTTCTAGCATCCACGCCGGCAATTTTGCATCGGGGATGTCGGCGCGCGCAGGGATTCGGTAAAATGAGTCTGCGGCGAAGCGAAGCGCCGCCACTGTCGTAACGTATTCGAGGTATTTCACCGCCTCGACACGATGCGCGCCACCGCGCACCAGCGCGATCGCGTCTATGGCGAGCGGCGTACCGCTTGTGGGATACACGAATTTGATCTGCGCATTGCTCCGCCGTGCCAGCGCGGCTATGTCCGGCATATCGTACAGCGAAATCCACCCTTCGCCACGCAACAGCTTTTCATACAGTACGGCTGGTGTTGTTGTGTATTCGCGCGTATTCCCATCCAACCGCCGCAACCATGACCATGCAGAATCGGTCTTCCCCGTTTGCATGATGGACCGTTCAAGCATCGCGCCGAAGATCGAACGCATCGTTCCGCTGGCCACAGGATCCCGCAGCACCACGTGATCTTTCCACCGTACATTCGCAACGTCGGCCCAGTCATGAGGCGCGACAGAATCGGCAACAAACCGTGTGTGGTACGCAATAACTGCAGGCGTTATGTACGTGCCATACCAGTGATGCGATGCGTCGCGCGCACTCGGCGGCAACGCACCGGCCCACGACGGCGTAATCGTGTCCAGCAGATTCTCTTTCGCTGCCCGAACCATCAATTCCGCCGGTGCACCGAACCACACGTCCGCGACCGGCATTTCCTTCTCGGCGCGCAATCGCTCGAGAATTTCCGCTGAACCCATGTCGACCCATCGCACATCGATATCGGGATTGGCTTTTTCAAAACCTGATTCGTAGTACGACAGCAATTCCTTGCCGTGTGGCGAATACACCGTGAGTAGCGTGCGCTCTGTTCGGCGTGCACACGCCGCACCAGCGACGCCGAGCACAGCGCACAGTATCCACGTTACGCGCACTATTGCTCCATTTTTGGCGGTGCTGCTGGTGGCGGTGGAGCAGCGTTGATCAAGTTCATCAAGAGGCGCGCCGCACCGGGAACACCGTTTGGCAACTGTCGAAACAACGCCAACGTGACGTACACATAGCTGCCTTTGCCGACGGGCGCGACGAGGAGGCCATTCTTGTTCACGGGTTCGCCCGGGTCATTCATGGCCAGCAGCGCCGTGTAGTTCTTGTCCACCGTCGTTGGCATGTACGTTGCGCGCTCTTGCACCCAACCCATCCAGTCATCCGCACCAATTTTATTCGGGAGGGTGAGCAGCGGTGCGGTTGGCAAAAGCATGGTCACCGGCGCGTCTTCGATGGTGACGCGTTCGGCGGTGCGCGCGAGTTGAATAGGGAACGGCATGATACCGGGCTTCATCATCTCGGCTTGTCCGTACTGCACGACCAGACGTCCCCCTCGCTTTGCATAGTCCAACAGCCTTGCGTTGTTGGCGACGAGCACGTTGTTGGCGCCGTATGCCCGAGGCCCGACAATGATCGATGTGAAGCGCGAAAGGTCAGCGCCAGCGAGCGCCGTAGGGTCGAGTTTTTCGACGGCGACATCGAGTTGACGCAGCGCTTCCATGCCATTGTCGCCCACGCCTTGCACATAGCCAACGTGCGCACGCGGTGGCAACGCAACCTTCACCGACGCCAACCACATCCCCGACATTGCGTACATGCGCTGCGGTGTGATGTGATTGTAGGCGATTGTGTAGTAGCCGGTGAACGCTGCGGTCGCTTCATGTCGCGCAATCACACCCATTCGCAGTCGACCTGGTCCGACCTTCCCTTTGACTTTGAAAATGACGGTGACTTCCGGTGTTTCTGGCGTAAGGACACAGGTGCGTGACGTTGAATCGGCGGTGAGTCCCGGAGGCAACTGTATGGAAATCTCAACGCTTGCGGGCGCCGGATACGCGGAGAGCAGATGTACACGAAATTCTCGCTCGACCGGCACGTCAGCGCGAATATATTCGACGACGTTATCGAGCTTGATCGTGATACCAGGCACGGCAGCGACTGGCACTTGTTGATCGCCTTTGACCGGATCGGCAAAACGATTCACGACCGGCGCAACCACATCGATCGGCAGCCCCGCAATCAGGAGATGCGCCGTCACCATCGTGCTGGTGAGCGCTTCCTGCTGCGCATCATCGAGCGCATTAATGGGAACGCGAAACCAATCACCGGTACGCGACAGGGCTTGCCACCACGATGCAGTGGGCGCAACCGCCGTCGCAAACGTGTTCACCGTGAACGCACTGTCGCGATCGATCGCGCGCGGCGCGCTTTGTACGCTCGTATCTCGCGGCCTGTTGGGAGCACCAACCACACTCACATCGGTGCTCACGAACGACACCGTGGTGCGACCGCGATTGAAGACCGTGACCGCCACGGGCAACGAATCATTGACGGTACGCTTCGTCGGCTCGCGAACAGGAAACGTCGCGCGCGGCGCGGTGGCCTCAACCGCAACGCCGGACGCCAGTACTAACGCGCGCTCCGTGCGCTCGATTGTCAGCGATAACGCGTCCCACAACTCGGCGTCCGCTTGTGGTGCCGCTGGCATGACGCGCTGTGCGCCCAGTTGCGGATTGGGCGGAAGATCGAAATAGCCATTTGCATCCGACAACATCGGCTGAGAAAAGTTTGGCGCAGCCAACAACATCTTTGGCCGAGTGCCACTTTTCTCGCGCGCCGCGCGGAGTAAACGCAACGCTGTCGAAAGTGGCATCATGGTAGCCGTCGGGTCCGACGCACGAAACACCTGACGCGCCTCGCTCATCGCGATGTTTGCCGTATCGAGTGCAGCGCGGACGTCAGCGCGCACGGTACGCGTTTTGAGATGCGCCCACGTTGTGTCAACACCGTCAAACAGGCTCTGTTCTGTTTTCGCATCGGTTGGCGCGACGACACGCGATGCTTCACGCGTGAGGAAATCCATGACGACGCCCTTGCGCTGCAAAACGCCAAAGCCCTGCGACTTATGCTGCGAGCGACTCTCGGCCGAAATTTCGTAGTAACTCCGACCAAGCAATGCGTCGTATTCGCCCGTATTCATCTTGACCGTTTGCAACTCCGGGGCAAAACGTGCGTTGCGATAGAACTTGGAAACGGTCCATGGAATGCCGTATCCGGCCGATGGGAAACGCACCGTGTCCGCGCTGATGTCATAGACCTCGCGTGCGAGTATGCCGGATATTTGGTGATGCCCGTGTCCGTCGCGCGGTGTGCCACTAAACACCGCGACGATGACTTGCGGTCGGAACGCACGCACCACGCGCACCACGTCGCCAAGGATCGTATCGCGCGGCCAATGATTGAGTGTTTCTTCAGCATTCTTGCTAAACCCAAAATCAAACGCGCGCGTGAAGAATTGTCGGCCACCATCAATGCGTCGTGCCGATAACAATTCCTGTGTACGAATAACGCCGAGCGCCTCGCCAAGTTCGTTGCCGATGAGATTCTGACCTCCATCGCCACGTGTCAGCGAGAGATAGGCCGTTTCGACTTTACGTCCGCGCGCGAGCCACGCGATGAGCTGTGTGTCTTCGTCGTCCGGATGCGCCGCAATGAGGAGCACTCGACCTGTGGTGCCTAATCCGTCCAGTACAGAACCGAGTGCAGCGGCGCCACGATCGGCCGTTGCCGCACTCTGCGCGAACGTGATCGAGGTGTGAACGACGAGCGCCGCAGCAACCGCTGCGGCGTGAACAAGCATTCGCCGGGCGAGAACGCAGTCGCGTCGGATCACTGTCCCACCTTCATCGGTTGACGCTCCTCGGCAAATTCGCCTGTTTCCATCACGACAGATACGATGCGCGCTTGCTCGAGATCATGTGCATCCTTGGCGCCTTCTGCCGGACTCGCACGTTCTGGACGGCCCACGTAACGCACGCCAACCGCTGCGCTGGCGGA
>JAYTTR010000433.1:0-4642 GCA_043744935.1 Gemmatimonadaceae bacterium | reverse complement strand
CCGCATTCGAACGTACAAATCCAGGTGCAATGTTGTTGACCGTTATCCCCCACGGGCCGAGTTCGTGCGCCAGCTGCCGTGTCAGTCCGATTTGCGCTGCCTTCGCCGATGCGTATGCCTGAATGCCAGTCAGACTGATCCCGAGACCTGCGCCGCTCGAAATATTCACAATGCGACCAACTCGTGCCGCCTTCATGCTTGGCGCCACGGCCTGCGCGAAGAAAAATGCGCCACGTACATTGACGTCATAGATGCTCTGCCAATCATCTGACGTAACCTCTTCGAGCGGACGTCCGATTTGACCGAGCACACCACCGGCGTTATTGACGAGAATATCTACACGGCCGGTCGTTTCGATCGCTTCAGTGACGAACACGTCGACCGCGCGTTTGTCGCACACATCCACGACGCGAACGGTGCACGTACCTCCCGCTTTACGACACAGCGCCTGCGTTTCATGAAGCTCGTCTGCAAGGACGTCGCTGGCCCACACGTTGGCACCGCGTTCGGCGAAGGCGACGCTGATCGCGCGTCCAAAGCCGTGCGCGGCGCCGGTGACAATTGCCGTCTGTCCTTCGAACTCGATATTCATGATTGTGTCATTGCACGTAACGTTTCAATCGATTGAGTGCGAACGCCGCGTTCGATGTCGTGAATGAGCTGCACGAGTCGCGCCGTAAGCGGTGTAGCAATACCAAGTTCGCGTCCTAGCGTGACAACAATGCCGAGTTGTGCATCAACCTCGGTGGGGCGTTTGCGAATATTGAGGTCACGCCAGATACCGCTGTGCGTTTTGGCCGAGCGACGATTGAACGCCACCAAATCAGCGAGCGATTGCTCCGCAGCGCCGGGCATCGACGTCGGCAGGTATGCAGTCGGGTCGAATCCGTTGAACGCCTCCGGTGTTACTCCGCGTGCTGCGGCCACCGACAACATCTCGCGCGCCAGTGCGATGTACAAATCACGAAATGCCGGTTGCGCGAGGGCATCAGCGATACTGTCGTTGGTCAGCGCCGTGGCAAACAACATTGCTCCGTACGCTTCCTTGCCCCACAAGAATCCCCAAATGTTGGACGTCGCGATTGCCTGTTCGTCGAAGTCCCGCCACGCGTCGCTTATTGCCAGCGCGCGCGGTGTAACGCGACCGTCAATCTCGCCAACGACAACGGCACCGCGCCCGGCGTAATGGATGACACCCGGTTCGATGTAGTCCGCGCCAAAGTTCACGAATGCGCCGACCGTCCGATCCGCTCCAACTACATCGGCAATCGTTAATTCGTTGAGTCCGTTTTGTACGGAGATGACGCATCCATCAGTGTGCAGATGTGGTTGCAAGGCGCGCACGGCACTCGCCGTGTGATGTGCTTTCGTGGCGAGCATGATGGTGTCCCACACGCCCGTCAGTTCATCCGGCGCAAACGTGGGAATAGGCGTGACAAATTCTGCAATTGGCCCGGTGATGCGCAGCCCATCGCGCATGATCGCGTCGACGTGCTCGCGCACCGTATCGACCATGGTCACATCGTGGCCTGCCCGCGCCAGAAACGCGCCCATCGTTCCGCCAATTGCACCCGCGCCCCAAATGAGAAATTTCATGATCGTCTGTGCGCTACGACTCGGTGCCCCACGCACCGTTCAACAAGGCGCGCGTTTCATCGACCGCCACCTGCCAGAGTTCGAGCATGTCGCTGTCGGGTCGTTGATAGAATCCGCCATAGTTGCCGTCGCCGAGGTAGGCCCGCAAGGCAATGGGGTCAAGGATGCGGAGGCGCGCTAGATCGACCATCGGCCGTTGTGACGTCGGCATGTCGACACCGGGCAACCGCGTCCAGGGGAAATTTTCCATCCATGATCCGTGCGAGGCAACGGGATCGATCGCTTGCACTTTGGCCCAGGTGTTTGGCGCGTTCCACCAATTGTGAAACATCACTTTGCACTCTGGGTGGTCGGCGGCCCATTCAGGCACGAACTGTTGCACAGCGCTGTTGCCACCGTGTCCATTCACAATCAGAATGCGACGAAAGCCAGAGTGCGCCATGCCATCGAGGATGTCGCGTACGACGTGCAGATGGGTCTCCACGCGGAGAGAAATCGAGCCCGGAAATTCACGGAAGTACGGCGTGACGCCATACGGCAACACAGGAAACACCGGTATGCCAAGGGGCTCCGCAGCATCAAGCGCGACGCGCTCTGGAAGAATACAGTCAACCGTGAGACGCAAATGACTGTGCTGTTCGGTGCTGCCAAGAGGCAGCACGGCGCGATCGTCGTGACGAAGATATTCGTCGACCTGCATCCAGTTCATGTCGCTGATGCGCATATTGATGTGTCAGTGTAGGCGAACTGGTGATTTCGCTGTGTCGTCGATCGTGGCGTTCTTCCTCCTCGGTAACTTACGGGTTCTTCATATGTGTCGTAAGCGTTCTGGTTCTTTGCAGCGCACGATTTTGAGCGCGCTGATCCTCGCGGCCATCACCGTGACGGCCTGCGCACCACGCGCACCACGCGCATCGTCGCCTTCGCTCGCCGGCGATTGGGATGCGTACGTTGCCATGGGCTCGAACGCACGAGAGGGATTTGAAGGATGGCGACGCATGGGGTTTGCGCACTTTGTAACCGGTGATTCTGGCGTGACAGGACTGGTCCAACGTCGCACCGGCGAAGCAATGTTTGACGTGACGCATGTCATTGCCCGCGCCGACTCCGTGTTACTCACCGGAAGTGGCGAGCAGTCGCTCCAGGCCACATGGCGCGGCGACACCCTCTTGGGCGTGATGCTCGCTGCGGGAAAGCCCTCCGGACGACGGATGCGTTTGGTACGCCGCTCGACACCGTTTGTCGTGGAGAAGTCGTACGCGTTGTGGCCCGGTGCGGTCTCGGATTCACAATATGCCGTGTCGGAAGACACGCTCGTGTTCATGAAAACGCGAGATGGCGCACGGCTGGCGAGTTACGTCGCACGTCCCGTCGGCAACGGACCATTTGGCGTGGTGCTGCAACGCACACCGTACACGCGCATTCTTCATTCGGCGGGTCGGTACTGGGCGTCGCGCGGCTACATCTTCATTGCGCAACACGTGCGCGGTCGTGATGTGTCGGACGGAACAGATTTTGGTGATTACGATACCGACGTGCGTGATGGCTACGACGCTGTTGAGTGGGCGGCTGCGTTGCCCGGCGCGAATGGTCGCGTCGGCATGATCGGCCACTCCGACGAAGGGCGACTGGCGTGGTTCGCCGCTGTCAGCGCACCACCGCATCTCGCCGCGATTGCCCCGTCGGCGGCGACGGGTGATGCCTGGCGCATCGTACCGTACGAGGACATGGTGTTTTCGCCCATCGACGTTGCCTGGGCGTGCTTGATGCGCGCGCGTACTCTGCAAAACATCAGCGACCTCGATATCGGTGCAGCACTCATGCATCTCCCGCTCAGCGACCTTCCTCAACAACTCGGCTGCGGCGACGTGCCGTTGTGGGATCGTTGGATTGCGCATCCGACACTCGATACATACTGGCGCGAACACGCCGTGTCGACGAACATCGCGAAAGTGAAAGCGCCGGTGCTTCAGATTTCCGGTTGGTACGATGATTCGCGCGGACCCATCGACTACACGAACGCGCTGAACCAGGTTGTCGGGCATCCATATATCCGGTTGGTGATGGGACCCGGCGCCCACAAGGGCGTGGACTACGTCGCAGGCGAATTTGGACCGCAGTCACGCGTGGACACTCGGCGACTGCAGTTACGCTGGTTCGATCACTACCTGTTGGGAAAAGACAACGGCGTCGACCGCGAACCGCCCGTGGATATTTTCGTGTTCGGCGACAATTCGTGGCGAAAAGAAGCGGCATGGCCGCTCGCGCGTGCGGTCAGCACGAAATGGTATGTGTCGTCTGGTGGACGTGCGAATACGAGTGCGGGCGACGGTGTGCTCGATACTGTTCCGCCGCGCGGCGCGGTGGCCGACACGTTTACGTACGATCCGGCCAACCCAACACCATTTCTCATCGACTCGCGCGAATTGGAAACGTCGCTCAACGAAGATTTCACGGCGCTGAATGCGTCGCGGCATGACGCGTTGGTCTTTACGTCGAAGCCCCTCACGAAATCCATCGAAGTGACCGGGCAAATGTCCGCCACGGTGTGGGCGGCGACCGATGCAAAGGACACCGACTGGAACGTAATGCTCCTCGATGTATTCCCCGACGGACACGCAGAGCGTGTGCAGGACGGTGTGGCGCGCGCGCGCTTCCGTAAGGGGTTTGATCGCGAAGTGCTGCTGACGCCGGGAAGTGTTGAGCGATACGAAATCGACATGTGGTTTACGTCGCGTGTCTTCACGCCCGGTCATCGGTTTCGCGTGAGTGTATCGTCGGCGTTATTTCCCAAGTACGATCGCAATTTGAATACAGGTGGGAATAACGAACGGGATAGCACGTTCGTGGTCGCGCATCAACGGCTATTGCATGACACTCAGCATCCGTCCCACATCGTCTTGCCGGTGATCGTCCGGTAGCTTTTACCATTCGGCGTATTTTCCTGTTGCGGCTGACCTTCACCTACCCTTCTCATGCGCCTCTCTGTTCGTACGCTTGCCGTCCTCTCGTTTGTCGCTCCGCTCATTGCGCACGCGCAGAAGTC
>JAYTTR010000432.1:0-4644 GCA_043744935.1 Gemmatimonadaceae bacterium | reverse complement strand
CCGGTGGGCTTGGCGCATGTCCAGCCACCTCGACAAAACAGTATTGATGCGCGATCAGACCTCTGGCTCGGCGATCACCCCGGCGATGCCACAGCCCGCGCGGAGCGTAGACGGCGCTCGTGAGATATCCCGCGCGAGCGCCGCCGATGTGTACCGGGCGGTCAAAAACGAACGGTCTGAGCTACGAGGCCAGCTTGAGTCGCTGGAAAACAAGCGCTCGGAATTGTCGTCCACGTTGTCGGACGCTGACACGCCAGTGGCGGCGAAGGCGGGATTGGAGATTCGCATGAAAGACGTCGACGCCCGCATCGTGCTGGTCGACCAGCAAGTCGCGCAAGCCGATGCGGCGGTCGCCAAAGCTGCCTCGGTACCCGGCGCCATCCTCGAGCCACCGCCATACGTTCGTACTGGCCCACCGGACGAGCTATTTGTAATCCCGATCGTCTTCACGCTTTGTGTCCTGATGCCGATTTCAATTGCCTACGCCCGCCGGATCTGGAAACGTGGCGTCACCGTCGTGTCACCAGTGCCGCAAAAAGTGCAAGATCGCCTTGATCAGTTGAACGAAGCGGTTGACTCAATTGGCCTCGAAGTGGAGCGCATTGGCGAGGGCCAACGCTTCATGACCCGCGTGCTCACCGATCATAATGCCAAGGGACTCGGCGCCGGGGCCGCGCAACCCATCGCCGTGCCACAGCGCAATCTCGAACTCGCCACCGCGCCGCGCGCCGAGTAGGCGTTCGCGCGAGAAAGACGGAGTGAGCGGCGGGCGACGCAACCCTTTGCGCGCACCCGCTGTCTCTCCCGTGCACATGCATGCGCACCCAGCGGCAATCGACACGTCACGATCACTCCCATCGCTCGGCGCGCTGCCGTGATTGATGCGGACCTGATCGCGCGACTTCAATCGGGCGAACCGGCGGCAGAACGCGAGTTCTACGATCGGCATGTCGACCGCGTGTATCGCCTCATCTATCGCATGAGTGATCGCGCCGATCTCGCGCAGGACTTTACGCAAGACACGTTTGTTCGCGCCTTTCAGCGTATTGGACAGTTTCGTGGACAGTCGGCGCTCTCAAGCTGGTTGCACGCGATTGCCGTATCAATCACGCTCAACGGACTGCGCACCATCAAGCGTCGTGCGGTGTTCGCGGCGCCGATTGAAGAAGCAGAAACGATAGGACGTTGGCCGCTCGAATGTGATCCCGATTTGAAAACGCGCATGCGTGCCGCCATCGACGCACTGCCACCCGGAACGCGACAGGTGTTTGTGATGCATGACGTGGAAGGTTACACGCACGAAGAGATTGGCGAAGCGCTCGGTGTCGCTGTTGGCACGAGCAAATCGCAGTTATCCCGCGCACGAGAAAAGTTGCGCGTGGCTCTCGCGCCATTTGCACGACAGGAGTTGGCATGACTGACAACGCACATGAACCGCAGCACGGTGAAGACCTGGACCGCCCGCTCGACCCGTGGATGCTCGCATTAGCTCGTGACGTATCAGACGACATTGTCGTTCCACGCGAGATGATGTGGAAACGCATCGACGGGAAGCGCAGTACGGTGAAGGTGCCACAACGTCTGACTGCCTCGTTCTGGCGAGGCGTGAGCGCGATAGCCGCGGTGTTGGTGGTCGGTGTCGCGATTGGTCGTTACGCGTGGCCGTCGGCCTCGAACACGCGCCACGACAGCGCCTCGACGACGATTCCGACCACGGCGACAGCAGCCGCGCTCGCAACATCCGCGCTTGGACCGGATGCACTCGCGGCCGCGCCTGTTTCGGCAGACCCGATGCGAGTGGCGATGGACGAGCATCTCATTCGCACAGTTGCCTTGCTCACGACGGTACGCGACCGCGATCCCGATATCGGTCCTGGACTGGACGTTACCAGTTGGGCGCGCGATCTCCTCGGCACAACGCGGTTGTTGTTGGACGAACCAACCCTGCGCGACGAACGAACGCGTCGTCTGCTGCAGGATCTCGAACTCGTGATGATGCAGATCATCCAATCACGCCGGAATGGCGCAGAGGACGCGCGCCGGGTGGCGACTGAAACGATGCGTGACACCAACCTTTTGCCGCGTGTGCGTGCCGTAGTGACGGCCGCCGCGGTTCGCGAAGAACTTTCCGTTCATGGAGGCCTCGAATGAAGACGAGTCGAGTACGGTCGTACGGCGTCGTGCGCGCAAGTGCGGTGCTGTTGGCCTTTGGATTTACGCGCGTTGCCGCAGCGCAGGTGCGGCCCATCCCACCAGTCGCACCCACGGCGCCAATGTCACCACGGGTGCCGATCGGCAGTGAGTGGACACGTGGCTTTGACATCGACCGAGAGGCGATCGCTGAGATCACACGCGCGGCAGTAGAACGTTCCATGGCAAGCCTGCGCGAGTTGAATTCGTTCAAATATTCGCTGCAATCAACCGAGCCATCGTTCGCTCGCTTGAAGAGCCTCTCGGGGTTCGACGAGTTGAACATGCTGCAGAGTCTTACCGGGTGGACGACTACACGTGTGTCGACGCCCCCGGCGTCGTGGGATGCGAACGATCCCGCCGACTCCCTTTATCGAGAGGCACGCAAAGCATTGGCGAACGACGCGAATCGTAAAGCGGCAGACCTGTTTCGGCGTATTCGTGATCAGTATCCAAAGTCGACGTACACGCCGGACGCCGGCTATTGGGAAGCGTATGCGCTCCAGCGTATAGGTGGGCAAGACGATTTACGCGCGGCGCAGTTTGCGCTCACCGTGCAACTGAAAGCATTTCCGAAAGCGACAACGAATGGTGACGCGACGGCACTCAACGCCAGGATCGACATCGCACTCGCTCGGCGCGGTGATGTGTTTGCAGCACAAACGCTGTACGGACGTGGGGTGAAAGCGTCGAACGACGGATGTCCTCGCACTGACGACGACGAGCGGGTTGACGCGCTCAACGCACTCATTGCGCTGGACGCCGACAAGGCCATGCCGATTTTGAAGAAAGTGTTGGCGCGTCGTGAGGCGTGTACACAGGCGATGCGCCGTACGGCCGTCTGGTTGGTGGCGTCTCGCAAAACAACAGACGCCGCTGAAATTCTCGTGAACGTCGCGAAGAGTGATCCGGACAAGGACGTTCGTGAACAGGCGGTCTTTTGGCTGTCCAATGTGCCCACGGATGAAGCGGCGAGCATGTTGATCGATCTCGTGAAGGGCAACGGTGATCTCGATTTGCGCAAACGAGCCGTGTATTCGTTGTCGCGATCCAAGTCGCCGCGTGCCGCAACGACGCTGCGTGAGGTCGCACTGGACGCGAACGCACCGATCGAATTGCGATCAGACGCGGTGCAGTGGTACGTGCAGGGCAAGGGCCGTCAATCTGATGATGCGATGTCGTTTCTCAAGGACGTGTACGGCCGCGCGGACGATACGCAGTTCAAACGCAACATTCTTGGCAGTATTGCCCAACAGCGCAGTGACGCCGCGCGTGATTTCTTGTTGGATGTTGCGCAAAACCAGAAAGAGTCATTGGAAACACGGCGCTCGGTGTTGAGCTACGTCAGTATGGCCGGCGTGCTGCCCGCGCAAATTGCAACGCTATACGATAAAACCAGCGAACTCGAACTGAAGAAGCAACTACTGTCAACCATGTCGATGTTGAAGGAGAACGGTGGCATCGACAAGCTGCTCGATGTTGCACGCAACGACAAAAACGTCGAACTGAAGAAGCAGGCGTTGAGTTCGCTGTCGCGCAGCAAGGATCCGCGCGTTTTGCAACTGCTGCAGGAAATCATCGATCGATGAAAGCCTGCCTGCGTCCTGTGCGTACGCACGCGGTGGTAACAGTGCTCCTGCTTGTGGCGCCCATGTACACTGCGTGCGCACAACGCAGCCCCGCGGCGCTCACCACGCGTATCGACGCCGTACAGAATGGGCGTGTACGTCTCACGTTCGCGACACGTCCGGGCGTGTGCGGCAATGGGAACGGATGGAGCCGCACGCGTCCAGGCAATACAAACGAGTCGTGGGGCTCACGTGATATTGAAGTGTCGTGCGAGGCGGGGCCCGCGCGTGTTGTTGTCGTGCGCGTTAACGGCGAGACGACGGAAATTCGAGCCAGCGTTGGTGGACGTTGGCGCGCCGACACGGGCGTCACAGACCTCGGCAATATTTCTGCGAATGTCGCCGGTCAGTGGCTGTTGCAGACCGCCGAATTCGGCGCAGATCAGCCAGCGCGCGAGGCGATGTCCGCGATTACCCTGACGGATTCATTAGACGGTGCGCAAGTGTTACTCCGAATTGCGCGTAACGAGAAGCGCAGTGCAGACGTGCGCACGCAAGCGATGTTCTGGCTCGGTGAAGTGGCGGGCGACAAAGCAACGGCGACGCTCGACTCCGTCGCGTATGAAGCCGGCGACCGCGACGTGCGGAAGCAGGCGATTTTTGCAATGTCGCGACGCCCGCCCGAGGAAGCCATTTCAAACCTGCTGCGCATGTCGGAGACGTTACCCGACCGCGAGCTTCGCAAAACCGCGATTTTTTGGCTCGCACGCTCGAAAGATCCGCGCGCGTTGGCGTGGATTGCGAAAGCCATCGAGAACAAAGACTGACTGCAGCGGCGATTTCTACACGCCGTTCAACAACAGTGTCCACCGCACTGGCATGTTCG
>JAYTTR010000431.1:0-18369 GCA_043744935.1 Gemmatimonadaceae bacterium | reverse complement strand
GCTGGACGTCTTGAACGTCGTCATCCCAGTGACAAAAGCCTCGGCGTCCGCGCTGTGCGCCATCATTGACGGACCCAATGGACGAATGGAGCTGCGTTAGCACCGGGGTGCGTAAAACGGGATCTCCGCGAAGCGTATGGCCGACGGTGACGAACCGCTGTAACTATCACTTCCCGCCCGACCCTTGCCCGAGCCCGCTGTCATGAAAAAACGTCTGCTCCTGTCCGCCGCCTTGCTCGCACTTACGGCAGCGACGCCAATCAAACCTTCGCTGTTGTCGGGGCTTGTGTGGCGCAACATTGGACCATTTCGCGCGGGTCGCGTGTCCGCGGTTACCGGTGCCGTTGGTGAAGTGGGCACCTTCTACATCGGTCTTCCTGCCGCGGGTGTATGGAAAACGACAAGCGGTGGACAAACGTGGTATCCGATTTTCGACGGGATCAAGGACGTCTCGTCGATCGGTGCGATTGAAGTTGCACCATCAAATGCAAACATCATCTACGTCGGGACTGGCGACATGGTCACCGGCGGCGCAATCAATGAAGGCAACGGCGTCTACAAATCGACCGATGCCGGCAAGAGCTGGAAGCACATCGGCCTCGAAGCAACGAAGCAAATTCCGTCCATTATTGTTGACCCGCGCAACGCCGATGTCGTGCTGCTCGCCGCGCAAGGCGACATCCACGCTAAAAGTGAATCGCGTGGTGTATACCGCAGCACCGACGGCGGTGTGTCGTGGACCCGGACACTCTTCGTCAATGATTCTACGGGGTTGCAGAAACTCGCCATTGCATATGATCGGCCCGACGTGGTCTTCGCGACGTCGGTAAGTCACTACACGCCGCCACCAACAGCGAGCGGTGCCGCACTCGCATCAACACCGCGTGCCGGTGCTGGAAGTGCGCTCTTCAAGTCCGTTGATGGCGGAATCACGTGGAAAGAGATTACCGGAGGCGGTTTGCCGCGATTGGTTGGCCGCACGTCCGTCGCCGTTGCCAACACCACAAATGCGCAGCGAGTCTTTGTCATCACCAACAACGGACTCTATCGGTCTGACGACGGCGGGACATCGTGGCGACAAATGGACGCAACGGACGCACGCATCCGAAACGGACAAGGCGGTTATAGTTGCGGTGTATACATCGACCCAAAAAATCCGGACGTCTTATACACGTTGAATACCGCCAGCTACAAGTCAACAGACGGCGGCAATACGTTCACCGGTTTGAAGGGCGCGCCCGGCGGGGATGATCCACAGCAACTATGGATCGATCCAACCAACGGACAACGTATGCTGTTCGGCTATGATCAAGGCGCGATTGTTTCGCTCGACGGTGGGGGTGCGTGGAGTTCGTGGTACAACCAGTCGACCGAACAGCTCTACCACATTTCGGCGGATAATTCATTTCCATATTTTGTGTATGCGTCGCAACAGGATGCTGGTGCAATTCGTACGCGGTCGCGCGGTAATCTTGGCGCGATCACGCCGATGGATTGGAGTCCAGTACCGGGGTGGGAGTGGGGGTCGATCATTGCGGATCCGCTCAACCCCAACATCGTGTACGCGAGTGGATCGGGCATCAGGAAAATCAGCTATCCAAGCGAGCAGTGGAGTAATGTCAGTCCCGCCATCGACACCGATTTACGTTTGCGTAGCAATAACACCGCACCGTTGGAATGGAGTCCGTTCAATCAACATCAATTGTTTACTGGGTTTCAGTTTGTCATGGCCACCATTGATGGCGGTGCACACTGGACAAAGTACAGCCCCGATCTTGGATATCCCAAGGGCGCGAAGGTGCCATCCGATACGGCGACGCCTGTTCCGGGAACACCGCTTGGTGGAGCGATTGAATCGATCGCCGCATCGTCGATTGAGCGTGGTGTTGTGTGGGTGGGTACCGACAACGGGTTGATCAAGTTGACGCGCGACGATGGCAAGTCGTGGAACGATGTCAGTATCCCCAACTTGCCGTTTCCCACGCGTGCGTTGATGTCGTCGATAGATGCCTCGCACTTCGATGCCGCGACGGCGTACGTCGCCGTAGACATTCATCGCACCGGTGAATACGCACCGTACATGTATCGCACCCATGACTTCGGAAAGACGTGGACGCGTATCACAAACGGACTCGCCATGAATGCGCCGAGTGGCAGTTTTGCACGAGTGGTGCGAGAGGATCCGAAGAAGCGCGGGTTGTTGATTGCCGGCACCGAGAGCGCGATGTACGCGTCATTTGACGACGGAGATAATTGGCAATCGTTGATGGCCAATTTGCCAACCACGTCGTATCGCGACGCCACATTCAAGGGCAATGATCTGGTTGTCGGCACGTATGGGCGTGGCGCATGGGTGCTGGATGGTTACTCGGTGCTGCGACAGATGACATCAACCGTTGCGGACGAAGCCGTGCATCTGTTCAAGCCGGATGATGCCGTGCGCATACGTCGGAACGTTGGCGACAACACGCCGTTTCCACCGGAAGTGCCGCATGCACTCAATCCACCGGATGGCATGATTGTGTACTACGCCCTCGGGGCCATGTCGACGAGTGAAATCACACTCGACATAACAGATTCATCGGGTGTTCTGGTGCGACACATGTCGAGTGTTGCCGCCTTGCCTGCACCCGAAGCCGCACGCCCACCGCATCCCAATTTCTGGGTAGCCGAGCCGCCGTCGCTTCCAACGCACGACGGACTGAATCGGACGAATTGGGATTTGCGATATGATGCACCGCCGGCCTTCAATCACAGCTTCGAGATCAACGCGAATCCCGGACTGACACCGACGTCACCGGAAGGTGCGTTGGTGGGAACGGGCGTGTACACGCTCAAGCTTACCGTAAATGGAAAAGTTTTCACGCAAACGGCACGTGTAACGAACGATCCACGCTCACCTGCAACCGCGATCGCGCTCCGTGCACAAGAGCAGCTGATGCAAAAAATTCAATACGGTATTCGCCAATCCTACACCAACTACCAACAGGTCTCCGCGCTCCGTACTGCCCTTTTGGCGACCAAGTTCGCCGACTCAACGACTGATGTGGCGAAGACCGTTGCAGCGTTTCGTGCGAAGCTTGACTCCGTAGGTGGCAACGCGGACGGCGGTGGTTTTGGCGGACGTGGTGGTGGTCGCACACCACCGGCAAATTTTGTCGCCGTGCACGGTCGCTTCATCACACAATTGGACACGCAGGACAAGGGTGACGGTGCACCAACAGCATCAATGCTGGAAGCACTCACGTCAACATGTCGCGACCTCAACACCGCGCTTACGCGCTGGCATTCGCTCAACACAACCGACCTGCCAATGTTGAACGCGCAGCTCTCCAGGAACGGGATGCAGAGCCTTCCCTCCTCTTTAGGTGTCTCAACTCCCCGCTGCTAGTCCACACCCAATCCCTCATCCCTCATCCCCATGAAGCTTCTTCCCCTCTCGCTGCTGCTACTGCTGCCCGCCGCAAGCGTTGTCGATGATCCCCCGATGCGCGGTTATACATCAGCATCGGCGAAGATCGAGCGCGAGTGGGAAACGAAGTTTCGTGCAATTCCGGATCCATCGCGCATGCGCGAGGCAATGCGACGACTCTCGGCGCGACCACACCACCTCGGCTCACCATACGGCAAAGACAACGCGGAGTGGATTCGCGCACAGTTTGCATCGTATGGATTTGATGCGCGCATCGAACGCTTCGATGTGCTGTTTCCAACACCAAAAGTACGTGTCGTTGAAATGGTGTCGCCGACGAAGTTTGTCGCGAAACTTGAGGAGCCCGCGTTAAAAGAAGATCCAACGTCCAACCAAAAGAGCGAGCAGCTTCCGACGTACAATGCATATTCGGCTGACGGCGATGTCACCGCGCCGTTGGTGTACGTGAATTACGGTGTGCCGGCCGACTACGAGCAACTGGAGCGACGTGGTATTTCGGTCAAGGGTGCGATTGTGATTGCGCGCTACGGTGGTTCGTGGCGCGGTATCAAACCGAAAGTTGCGTACGAACATGGAGCAGTGGGCGCGTTGATTTACTCGGATCCCAAAGATGATGGCTTCGCGGAAGGTGAAGCGTATCCGGCGGGGCCGTATCGTCCGAAGGACGGTGTGCAGCGCGGTAGTGTGCTCGATATGCCAACGTATCCCGGGGATCCGCTTACGCCCGGTATTGGTTCGTCGCCCGGCGCCAAGCGGCTTGATCGCAAAGACGCCGTGACGATCATGAAAATTCCAGTACTGCCAATCTCGTATGCCGATGCGCAACCATTGCTTGCGGCATTGACGGGATCCGTGGCGCCGTTGTCATGGCGCGGCGGTTTGCCGATTACGTATCGCATGGGACCGGGCGCGGCACGCGTGCATCTCAAGCTCGAATTTGATTGGAAGCAAACACCGCTGTACAACGTGATTGCAATGCTCAAAGGTGCGACGAACCCTGATGAGTGGGTGATGCGCGGTAATCATCATGACGGTTGGGTGAACGGTGCTGAAGATCCAATCTCCGGATTGATCGCCGAACTGGAAGAAGCGCGCGCTTTAGGAGAGTTGGTGAAGCAGGGTTGGAAGCCAAAACGCACCATCGTCTATGCCGCATGGGATGGTGAAGAGCCATCGCTCCTCGGTTCGACGGAATGGGTGGAAGAGCACATGACCGAGTTACGCGCGAAAGGTGTCTTCTACCTCAATAGCGATGGCAATGGACGTGGGATGTTGAACGCGTCTGGCTCGCATTCGCTCGAGCGATTTGTCACGGAGGTGGCGAATGATGTGCAAGATCCGGAAGCCCATGTGACAGTAGCGCAGCGATTGCGTGCAGGGCGCGTGATGTCGGGTACGGCCGAGGCGCGCTCGCGGACGGATTTGCGTATTGATGCGATGGGCTCTGGCTCCGACTTCACACCATTTTTGCAACATGCCGGTGTGCCAACCTTGGATGTGAGTTTTGGTGGTGAGGATGGCGGTGGCATTTATCATTCCATCTACGACAGTTTCTATTGGTACACGCACTTCAGTGATACGTCGTTTGTGTACGGGCGTGCGCTGTCGCAGGTGGCCGGTACGATGATCATGCGCGTAGCCAACGCCGATGTATTGCCCGCCGAGTTTGGAAATTTGGCGGAGACGTCGCGTCGGTATCTGACCGAGCTTGCGGCATTGCGTGACAGTACGGCAAAAGAGATTGACGAGTTGAACAAGCAGATTGCGGACGGTGCGTTTGCGATGGTGAATGATCCGCGTAATCCGCTGCAAGCACCAAAGGCACAAACGCCGGCGCCGCATATAAATTTTGCGCCTATCGAGAACGCATCGGATTCGCTCGATCGTGCGGCGGCGCGATTTGAAAAGGCATACGGCGCGTTGGCGGGCAGTGCGGCCAGCGGTGCGGCGCTTGCTCAAGTGAATGCGTTGCTGCGTCAGGCCGATCAGGCGTTGCTGATTCCAGAAGGATTGCCCAGGCGACCGTGGTATCAGCACGCGCTCTATGCGCCGGGCTACTACACCGGCTATGGTGTGAAAACGATGCCGGGCGTGCGTGAGGCGATTGAGCAGAAGGATTGGGTGTTGGCGGAGGAGCAGGTTGGCAAGTTGGCGGCGGCGTTGTCGCGCGAGGGTGCGTTGGTGTCGCGTGCGGCAGTGTTGCTGGAGCAGGCGACGGGTATGAAGCCGGTGCCATGAGCCGGTTCTACTGGACGTCACTCGTGCTCCTCGCTGCATCGTCTGCTGGTGCGCAGGTGCCGTCGCATCAGGACGTATTGTGGGAGAAGACTACGGCGCAGATCACGGCCATCTCGTTGAAGCTTGATGGCGTGATGGGTGTGTCGATTATTGATCTTACCAATGGTCGCAGCTTCGCATTGCGCGCCGATCAGGTGTTTCCAACGGCGAGTACGATCAAGCTGCCGCTGCTGTTCGAGTTGTATCGACAGGATCAGGCGGCGCGTGCCGGTACGACTGGCATGGCGAAATTGACGGATCGATACACGATGGACAGCGCAGATTTTGTCGACGATAGTCGCATCATGGCCGGACTCACGCATGGCGTGACCGTGCTTACCAATCGTGATCTCGCGCAATTCATGATCGCGGTCAGTGATAATGCGGCGACAAACTTGTTGATCAAGCGCGTGGGCCTGGACAACGTCAATGCGATGCTGCGTGCGCAAGGACTGGTGCACACGCAGTTGCGGCGCAAGATGATTGACCTCGACGCCGCGCGTCGCGGCGATGAAAATGTTGCCACACCCCGCGAGATGACGAAGTTGCTCGAAGCGATCTGGAAGCAGCAGGTGTTGAATGCGGTGACGACGCGTGCGTTTCTGGTACAGTTGTCTACGGCCAAGGCGAGTCGCATACCGCGACTGTTACCGACGGATGTGCGCGTTGCGGATAAGTCCGGCGAGCTGGATGGTGTGCGCGCGGATGTGGGCATTGTGTTCGTGGCGCGTCGGCCGTTTGCGATTTGCGTAATGACGACTTTGGATCGCGATGAGCGCGCCGCAGAGCAGGCGATTAGTGAAGTGGCACTGGCGGCGTATCGATATTTCGACATGCTGGGGCGGACATCGCCGTATGGTCGCGTGATGCCGTGGTAGACTGTGCTGGTGAAGGGTGAACCCGGCGGACAAAAACGTTCGACCATCTCCTCGACGTGCGCGGCGGCATGTTCTCGAAGGCATCGGCAATGTGCGGCGCGGAGCATCGTTCGTCGCGCTTCATGAACTTGTACGATATTTTTTCTATGGAAATCAGAGATCCGACAGTTTTTCTCGACTATCTCGCAAGCACACACCAGCGCACGCGTCGCGTCATTGCCTGCATACCGTCCGAGGATATCGAATGGGCGCCCGCTGCGGGGAAATTTTCTTTTGGCGATCTGGTGCGACATCTGGCGAATATCGAACGGTATATGTACGCCGAAACCGTGCACGGAAAGCCGTCACGATATGCGGGGCAGAGTCGCGAGTATGCTGATGGCTACGAGGCAACGGTTGCGTACTACGATCGCCTGCACGAGGAATCGCGCCTGCTTTTTGCCGCACTTACCGTTGAGCAGATGCACACAAAGTGTGTCACGCCAGCGGGCGTGCCGATTACCACGTACAAGTGGTTGCGCGCGATGTTCGAACATGAAGCGCATCATCGCGGGCAACTGTATCTGATGCTTGGTTTACGAGGTGTTGCGACACCGTCGATTTATGGTTTGACAGCCGAGGAGCTTGCGGCGAAATCGCGCGCGTCGTAGATGAGAGTGGGGAACGACACCAACTTCAGCAGAGGTGTGACAGTATGGTCACGATAGAAATTACCGACGGCACGCTGGTGCTCGACATACACGGGCTCGATAAACTCTGGAGCTTGCGCAGCACCCTGCGCATTCCTTTGGCGCACGTGAAGGGCGCTGAATCTGCCGCTGGATTGGAGCGCGGCTGGTTTGATGGCCTGAAATTGGGCGGCACATTTATTCCCGGCGTATTGACGGCCGGCACGTTCTATAACCGCGACGGATTTGTGTTCTGGGATGTGCACGACAATACGCGCGCAATTCGCATCGCGCTGGAGCACGAGACGTATCGGGAACTGATTGTGGAAGTGGAAAGTCCGGAGACGGCGGTGGCGACAATTAACAACGCGATCAAGCGGGCGACATAAAGAATCGATCGATCCGGGCAGGCTCGAGCCAGAGATCGCGTCGCGGAGATAAAAGTAGACGAGGCAGCGAGATACTTCGCAGTGTGCGACAATATCACGCATCGTAGACTTGGCGGTGTACGATCATCAAACTTTCCTTTGGAGTTCTTCAAATGTCCATCCCCACGATTCGTCCGTTTCTCTGGTTCGGTCAGAACGCCGAAGACGCCGCAAACTTTTACGTCTCGATCTTCAACAACTCGAAGATCATCAGCGTGATGCCCTCTCCTGATCCGAAGACAGCGATGGGCGTTGAGTTCGAGATTGATGGACAACGTCTCATCGCGTTTAACGGCGGTCCGCACTACACGCTCACAGAAGCGGTGTCACTGATGGTGCACTGCAAGACGCAGGATGACGTCGACAAATTCTGGAACGCGCTGACGGCCGACGGCGGCGCGCCGAGCCGTTGCGGATGGTTGAAGGACAAGTTTGGCTTGTCGTGGCAAATCATCCCCGAGGCGCTGACCACGCTGATGACCGACAAGGATGCAGCGCGGGCCGGACGCGTGGTCCAAGCGATGTTGGGAATGTCAAAGATCGATATCGCGGGATTGCAGGCGGCGTATGATGCGTCGTAGTCACGGGTCCCTCCGCGCGCTGTTTGCCATTGGTCCATCGCGTGTGGTGCTGGCGTCACTCGTGCTCTGCGCGGGTGATGTTGCGAACGCACAATCTGCCCTGCGTTCCGCAGCGGTCGATGCAAGTGGTGGTCTTGGTTACGGGTTTGGCGGTGCGCAGGTCGCTGATCGCGCGTTTGTGGATGCGGCGCTCACCATTGCCGCGCCAGTTCGGCGTTTACGCCATGGCGCACTCGTTGCCGGAGTCAACGCGTCGCTCGATCTATTGTGGAGCACGCATGACTGTCTCTCCGAGCCGAACAATCTGCTGCTACGTTGTCGCGTTTTTCCGAGCTATTCGTCCGTTGGTGTCGTCGGCGGCTGGAGCATGCGAGGCAACCAGGAGAATGGTGTGCGTATGCTCATCGGGCCGGCGTACATCTACAGCAGCAACAGTACGCATCAATTCGGCGCGGTCACGCGCGTCGATGCTGCAGAGCGGATGACGCACCATCTTTCGTTTGTCTTTTGGGGACAAGGGCTGTTCCCAACGGCGGACCAAGGAGAACACCATGCGGTTGTGTCCGGAGGGGTCGGACTGCGCGTGCATTGAACACGACGGTCATTCTTCATTCATCGTTTCGTTCGTCCTTCCCCGCGCGCATGCGCGAAGAATTCAGCGAGCGCCGTCGTCCCCGCGACTGCTTCAATGCTTCCTAACGACTACGAAAATATGTAGTCGAATCTGATAGGACGCTTCTTCGACACACGATCCACGTTGATTCAGGAGGTGCTTACGGTGAATAGGCGACGACACTTCATAGCAACGCTACTGCTGATTGAGCTCGTGATGATCGTAATGACAGCCGTTGTTTCGATCAAAGTGTCCGGTCAGCTGCGATCCAGCGCGTTCGCTCCCCTACTTATTGGCTCCTTGGCTGCCCTACTCTCGTTAGCGATCCTCCAAGGCTGGTCTGCTTCGCTCACACGTGGGAAAAAGGCCCGAATTATTCTTGGCATCGCAGCGACTCAAGTGGGCGTACTGACGTTGCACGTTCCGCTCGAAACGCCAGTCCGGCTGACCGCAGCAGGACTGGCGTTGGCGGTAGTCCTTTGGACTCTCGCACCGCGGTTGCGACGAACCGGGTAGCAACCCCCGCATTGACCGCGCTGTACTAACTAGTGTCCGTCCTGAAACTCAAAACCGAGTGAACAGTTGCATGTGAATAGGTGCAAACGCATAACGCACTGTGTAAGCTCATTCGCTATGAATTCTTTGCTATTGATCGCTTTTGCGAGAACCCTGGTCAGTGCGAGGTCCGTTTCCGACGTGCCGTCTTGATTTCCTGTGATAAATTCCAGCAATGACTGACGATACACGCGACGCCACCTGGCACCACGCCGTCGACACGCGCGATGCACAATTCGACGGCATTTTCTTCGTTGCGATTACGTCAACTCACATCTATTGCCGCCCCGTCTGCCCGTCCCGTATCGCGCGCCGTGAGCACCGTCGCTTCTTCGCGTCGTGCGCGGACGCCGAGGCAGCAGGATTTCGCTCGTGTAAACGCTGTCGCCCAGAATTGAAATCGGGTGAGACACCGCTCGATGCCGTACCGCGACTCGCGAGAAAAGTGGTCGCGCAGATTTCGGCCGGCGCACTCAACGGACAGTCGGTGCACACGCTTGCGCGCGACCTCGGCATGAGCGATCGACACGTGCGTCGCGCCCTGGAGCGTGAGACGGGCATATCACCATTTCGCCTCGCGCTTGCCCATCGACTTCGCGCGGCAACAGCGCTACTGGTCGACGCGCGTCTGTCGATCACGCACGTCGCGTACGCGAGCGGGTTTCAATCCTTGCGACGATTCAACGCGGCTTTCCGCCAACACTTTCAGATGTCGCCGACCGAGTGGAGGCAGCGATCGTCGCGCGAGTGAAGACATAGGGGAATGTAAGAAGAATGTTCATGTTCTTCGCGCGTTCAGTGAACGACTGTGCTTCTGGCAACTCATTGCGACCCGCATGCGCGCGCGCTGTCGCAAACAACACGGCCGGATTCTGCTGATCAGCCTGCGCAAATTCGATCAGACTTTCATCGAAGTGCTTCGACGCCAATGCAACGAGTCCGTTTAGCTCATGCGCCTGCCGCATGCGTGCATCATTGTGACGCGCGTTGGCTCCGGCCGCGTATACAATTGCCTCGGCACGCGCGGAGCGCAGATCGCCTTTCGCCAACGACACTCGCGCGAGATCGTAATGCGTGCCGAGCGCGTCATCCATTTTCACGTTCGCCGCACGGCTGGACGCCGCGAGGAGTGTGTGCGCTCGTATGAACTGTTCGCCCGCGGCATCGGCACGACCTGCTTCCAGCAATATGTCCGCCATCAGCACGCCGTCAGCGGACATGTTCACGGTATCGCCGATCGCCCGTGCCAGTGTATATCGTTGCTCCATCGCACGAAGACTCGCGTCTGTCGCACCGTGCTCGACATGAATCATGGCGAGTGTCAACAGCGCCGTTCTCCGCTCACCATCATCACGCGCCAAGCCAAAGTATCGCTCGGACTCGGCCACCGCGGCACCGCTGCGGCCAGCCAGCATTTCATTTGCCGCGATACCAACGAACGAGCCCGAGAAGTGCGGGTCGATAGCGAGTGCTTTGCGATACTGCACAATACTCTCATCGAAACGGCCGCCTTTCATCAACAACTCTGCATATGAATCGTATGGATTCGGATCGTTCGGCACGAGCGCGATGTATTGCGTAAATACCGTCTCCGCCGCCGCCATCTGTCCCGCCGAACGATACGCGTAGCCGAGTTGGTTGTAGGCGAGTGAGTAGTTTGGGTTGAGCGTAATTGCGGCGCGAAGTTCGACCACCGCGCGCTCGTACATTTGTTGTGCGGAATATGCGCTTGCCAGTGCGCCATGTGCGCGTTCGTCGTTGGGATATTGCACGACGAGTGATTCGGCGAATAGCCGTGCGCGTTGGGGATCGCCGTGCGCGCGCGCTTCAAGCAAGTCGATGAGCAGACGCTCGCCGGGTGACGCGTTCTTCGACAGCGTGAGGGCCGTCTTCAGATGACCATCACGTTCCTTTGAGGTCGGCGACGTTGCGGCAAGACTATATTCTCCAAATGCAAACGTTGTATCAATGGCAACGGCTTGTTGAAAGAGCACGAATGCTTCGTGCGGTTGGAGATTTTCGTTCAGCGTGCGACCGCGTACGAAGAGGGCGCGCGCTTCTTCTGATTTCGTGGTGATTGGGATTTTCCCGCTTGCTTGCGATGGTGATCGCACAGCGGCAGTGGTCGATTTCGGGGAAGGCTGACATCCGACCGCCAATGCGAGCAGGCAGGTGGTATACGCGACGCGACGCATCAATGCTCCGTGTGAGTGATGCGACGATGGTATGCGGGCGCGTGACAATGTGCGCGCCGGTTTCGGACCTGCTTGTACGCGCGTTCATGACCATAACGAAACAGCGGGACGTCTCACGCGTACACTGTTGCATGACCATAGCCGAAGCACAAAAAGAGATGCGGGTTGCATACGGCGCGGGAGCCGTCGGCATGTTCACCTCGGCCGCCGCGTGGTGTGTTGCGGGAACCATCACCGCCCTTATATCGGCGGAGCGCGGCGTTTGGGCGCTGTTCATCGGCGGAGCGCTTATCCACCCAGTCGCGCAACTTTTATTGCGCGCGTTCGGGCGCACAGCGCGGCACGCACCCGACAACCCGCTTGGAAAGTTGGCGCTCGAAAGTACGGTGTGGATGCTGCTCTGTCTTCCACTCGCGTACGGTGTGTCTCGCTACCGCATGGAGTGGTTTTTTCCGGCCATGCTGTTCGTGATCGGCGGGCGATACCTCACGTTCGCGACGTTGTTTGGATGGCGTGTGTACTGGCTGTGCGGCGGCACGTTGGTGTTGGCGAGCTATGCGCTCTTTCAGTATTCGGCGCCGCCAGCGATCGGTGCGTTTGCAGGCGCGGTGATCGAAACCGTATTCGCGTGCTATTTGTTGATCGCTGTTCGCAAAGAAGCGGCGGCCTCGCTGGTCCTGGCGGCTGAGAGCCGCGCTCGCTAGCGCTCAAGCACGGCCACCGGATCTGATTGCATCGCGCCGACAATCTTGCCGTCGGGATCACCAGGGTCGGAGGTGGGCGGCATGTTGGTAAGGACCGATGTATCCGTCTCGGGGTACGATTTGTGTCGAAACCGATAACCTTCGAGGTGCCTGTTGCGATTGCGCTTTGTCAGTACTGTGCTTGTCATCGTATGCCTATTGCCGCGAGGAGCGTTCGCACTGCCTAAGCGCGGCCGCGACATCACGCTCTCGGTGGGTCGTCACGACATTCGGGGTTCGACGATCCCATATCGTCGTGGAATACTGCTCGATGGCCTTGTTGCGGGGCACGTGCACTCGTCTGCGGCTTGGTCGCTATTGGGTGCGGGAGGCGTCGGCATCGTACGCGGAAACATGTCCGAATGTGCCGTTCAACCGGACGGTCGGTGCGCCCCGTCGGGCAACTTTTTGGCGCTTAACACATTGGTTGGCGTTGAGCGGTCGACGGGTCGCGTTCTCGCGCGCGTGTTCGTGGGTCCGTCGCTGCACTCTGGCAATGACGCGACGTCCGTCGGTCTTCAGGGTCGTGTGGCGTTGACGGTGTCGCTCGATAACTCGGTAGGACTTGGTATCATGGCACGCGCGACGCGCCTACCGTCGCATCACGGTGAAGCGTTGACGCTGTGGGCATTCGGCGGCAGCGTGACCTTTTATTGATGCGCCGAGCACCCTCTGTCGCGATTATTATACGGTCATGTCACCGCATCTCGTTCGCGCGCACTCCGCCGCGCATTCGCCGCGCACCACCCCGCCCTCCGCCCCACGCACGGCATGAAGCCGCACGAGCGACTCGGCGACGCACAGACCCCCAATGGTACCAAACTCACGCTCTATCGACACGATGGCGCGTATCTGATCAAGGCGGACGGCATCGAGCTCATGTCCACCCGTCGGCATTTGTCCGAAGATCGACTCGCTGAAGTAGCGTGTGAACCGCTCCGCGACGTTGTCGGCGCTCGAGTGTTAGTGGGTGGATTGGGACTGGGCTTCACCATGCGCGCGGCACTGCGTGCACTACGCGGCGACGCCGAAGTGCTAGTAGCGGAACTGGTAGCCGATGTGATCGCGTGGAATGCCAATCCGTTGTTTGACTTGTCGGCCGACGCTATGCGCGACTCGCGTGTGCGCATCATGCATGACGATGTGGTCAACGTGCTCCGTGCCAACCCCGGAGGCTTTCATGCAATTATGCTCGATACCGACAACGGCCCCGACGGCATGTTGATGTCGGAGAACGCACGGCTCTATGCAACGCGCGGCATCGCGCTCACCATGGCCGCGCTCCGCCCTGCTGGTACGATTGTGTATTGGTCGGTGGGCGATGATCCGCACTTTGCCGGTGCACTACAACACTCGGGGCTCAGCGTGCAGACGTTGCGCGTGCGGGCACATGACACCGCAGGGCCGATGCACACACTGTATGTGGCGACCCCGCGCGCGTCGCGCTGAGTACGGGTGGCTTATTCGCGCCACGCACGAACGGCGCTGCCGCCGAAGACCACCTGCTGACGAAACGCTGATTCAAATAAACGGTAGAGCATGCGTGGTTCCGGGGCACTCACCGCATCGAGATCGGCTTGCTGCGTCGCGCTCAAAACGACATCGAGCGCCAACATATTGTCGAGCAGTTGGTCGACGCGACTCACGCCGATCAGCGTCGAAGTTACGCCGTGTCGCCGGGTGACCCAGTGGAGGGCGATGCGGCTTGGGCGTTCGTTTGTTTCGCTGGCGATACGCCGAAGCACATCGACGATGCGCCAATTTCGATCGGTAAACAGTGAGTCACCAAATGGATTCGCGCCGTCGAGCCGTTTGTCGTCGTGTGGACGTTCCTCTCCGGACGCGGCGGCGTCACGTGGCAATCCGCCCGCGCGCGCACCAGCAGCTTCGACGGTCGCACGGTTGTACTTGCCCGTGAGTAGTCCGTACGCGAGCGGACTCCAAGGCATGATGCCCATGTCAGCGTCCGCCGCCAGCGGCACATGTTCGTCTTCGATGTCGCGATTAACAAGTGAATAGAACAACTGCAGTACGATCGGTCCGCGTAAACCACGCGCGCTCGCGAGTGTGGCCAACTTTGCCACGTACCACGCCGGTGCATTCGACATACCCCAATATCGAATCTTGCCCGACTGCACCAGCGCGTTCATGGTGTCGAGCAATTCCTCGGCCGGCGTCACGGCGTCCCAAACGTGAATAATGAACAGGTCGACGTACGAGGTGCGTAACCGACGCAGCGACCCGTCGAGCGCGACATAGATATGCTTGGCACTGTTACCGCCCGCGTACACGCCGCGACCCGCCGCAAAGCCCGCCTTTGTTGCCACCACTAACTGATCACGCATCCCGCGCTCGGCGATGAACTGCCCAAGCAGCTCCTCACTGCGCCCGTTGGCATAGACGTCCGCCGTGTCGAGGAAGTTGCCGCCGGCATCCACATAGGCGTTGAAGACGGCGCGAGATCCGTGCTCGCCGGAGCCCCAACGGGCGGTGCCGAACGTCATGGTGCCCAAGGCGAGGGGGCTGACAACAAGGCCCGAACGGCCCAGCGTACGATAGTGCGCGAGTGACACGGTGGTTTTGTGGGAAGATTGTTTTCGTAGCGAGCGATAGCAAAACAATTGCCGACTTGTCGGTGCGTGTCAAGAGTTTCATAATGATCAATATGAAATCTACGCCAATTACATCACGCCGCCCGAGAGGGCGTCCATTGTCGTTTGATCGCGAGGTCGCGCTGCACCAGGCCATGCTGCTGTTCTGGCGACATGGATACGAGTCTACCTCCATTAGCGACCTCACCGCCGCGCTTGGCGTTACTCCACCAAGCATTTACGCTGCGTTCGGAAACAAAAGGCAACTGTTTTTGGAGGCGGTTGAACGATATCTGACTGGCCCGGTATCGTCGGCGTCGATTATTGCGGACGCCGAGTCCGCGCGCGACGCGGTAGCGGGCTTGCTTGAGGCGGCAGTGGTTGGCTTCACCGGCGTGGACTCGCCACCGGGCTGTTTGCTGGCCAGCGCGGCGATTAGCTGCTCACCGGCGGCGGCCGACGTGCAACGAGAGCTCACAGTCTTTCGCCGAACAATCGAGCATCAACTCGCCGAGAAAATCGAGTGTGCGATTGCGGACGGTGAGCTGCTCGAGGGTGTGGATACCGATGCGCTGGCCGCTCATACAATGGCGGTGATTCAGGGCATGTCCACGTTGGCGCGCGACGGTGCACCGCGGGAGAAGTTGCGACGCGTTGCGGCGACGGCGATGCGCGCGTGGCCCATTGCCGCCCGTTAGGTCAGACGGGAAATCGAAGTTCGCCCATTCCGCGAGCCTGACCCGTGCCTATCTGTTGGCGAAAGATTGGTTTCGCGTCACGGTGCTGGAGGGATCCGACATGGTTGGAGGCATCTCTCGCACCGCTCGCTACAAGACTATCGATTCGACATTGGTGGGCATCGTTTCTTCACGAAGATTGCGCCCGTTCAAGAACTCCGGGAAGAACCTCGGTCGTCGTCTGTATGAGACGTTTTTCAAGACCTATACGGAAAAAGTGTGGGGAATCCCCAGCACCGACATTCGTGCTGAGTGGACGGCGCAGCGGATTCAAGGTCTTTCGCTGACACGCGCCTTTCTGTCAGCGTCCACTGTGCAGCGGCGCGACGCTTCCATCAAAACGCTGCTTCATGCTTTCAAGTATTCGAGATGGGACCCGGTCAAATGTGGGAAGCGGCACGAGACCGTGTCGACGCGCTGGGTGCTCGAGTGTTCATGCAACACGTCGCGACGCGAATTGAGATCACGTGGGGGTTGGCGCACGCCGTTGTGTGCAACTCGCACGCTGGCCGGGTTCGCATTGAGGCGAACCATGACATCTCAACCACCGATATTCGGGCGGCTGTTGTTCCATCCCGGGTACAGCGTCTCGATTCAAGGCGCTTTGGTGGGTTTCGTGTCCCTGTTCGTGATTGGATATGCGTGGGGCGATTACCGGGACCACCGTACAACTTTTTGCGCGGGATGAGGAGCGAGGGAATGGTAAATTTCCGCCCATCGGCGCCACAAACCGTCTGCGGCTACTGTTCGCCATGACCTCGCCGCACCTACTCATCATCGACGCGCAATCGCTTGCTGGACGTGCCGCACACGTCGCGGCGGACGACGTGAACAACGGCGTACGGCTCTGGTGCCAAATGGCGCGTGGGGCGGCGATGGATATTGGCGCAACACATCTCGTTGCGGCGTGGGATCACGATGGTGCCACCTTTCGACATGCACTCTTCCCCACCTACAAGCATCGACGTACGGGTGGTATGCGCGCCCGGATCACACCAATCCGCGCTGGCGTGGAAACGACCAGCATTGTGAGTGTGAGTGTTGCGAACTTCGAAGGCGATGACATCGTGGCATCACTGATGGCGCGCTTTCAAACGCAGGCGCACGTGACGATGCTCTCGAACGATTCGGATCTGCTGCAATTCATCAGCGCGGGCGTGGACGTCGCCACGTATGTGGGCGCGGGGAACGGTGTGAACGGCACGCGCATCAAAACATGGAGCAGCGCGGATGTCATCGCGAGATTTGGTGTGTCGCCGGCCAATCTCGCCGCATTCAAAGCGCTGTGCGGTGAAGACGGCGACGATATTCCCGGCGTTAAAAATATTGGCAAAGGCACAGCGGCAAAACTGCTGCGACGATGGCAGTCGCTCGAACACGCACTTGAGGCGATTGAATTCGTGGGTCATCGCGATGACACGGCGAAACTCGCTGGACAGCATGATCACGCGCGACTGATGCTGCAGCTCACCACAATTCGGCAGGATGTACCATTACCGGCGATTGGACTGGCGCAGTGTGTCGCGAGCGCGATCCAATGGCCGGCCGGCTCAACGGCGCGCGTTGCGTCTGTCGCGACGCGAGTGGACGCAGGCCCTGGGCTCGAAGACGTGCCGTTTCCGGATGAGCCTCCACCCTGGTCGTGAGTCGTATGCCAGAACGCGTGATCAAGCCGGCGGGCGCCGACGCAGTTACGTTTGCTCCGTGACGGTGAGCGCTACTATACCCCGAATCCGGAGATGACTACGTGCGTCGCGTCGTAGCGGGGATGTGTGTGTTTCTTGTCGCGTGCGCCGCGCCGTCGACGTCAGCAACAACGCCAGTGGATGCGGCATTCGACGCGCTCAGTGCCGCAGAAGTTCGTGCCGCAATGGTCGCGACGCGCGCCGATACGAGCACAAGGACAGCGCGTATCATTTCCGTGTGGTTGGATGAGCCGGACAAAGCAGCGGTGCTCGCGGCGCAATCATTCGCGCGTGTCGCGCGCGTCGTTACGTATGACGTGGCGCATGATTTTCTGCGTGAATATCTGGTGGACGTGAAGGCCGAACGCATTCGCTCGTCTCGCGTGATCCCGAACGCGCAACCGATGCTCACCGCAGCCGACGCGAGTCGAGCGGAGAGCATTGTTCGCTCGGACAGGCGATGGATCGCCGCATTGTCGAAGCGGGGCATCACTGATCTCACCCACGTTGTGCCTGGTGCCTGGAGCGCGGGATACTTCGGTGATTCCACCGAACGTGGTCGCATCGTCCGCATCATTCCGTACATCCGTGACAGGCCGAAGGAGCGCGAGTATTTGCGCCCGGTGGAAGGGATCATCGTCGAGGTAAACCTGACACGCAACGCAATCACAAAGTTCAGTGATGATGGCGTGACACCAGTGGCACCAGCGCGCGCGATCGCCGCAGAGTCGGGCTTCGATGCGACGAGTACTGCGTCTGGCGCGCGTGACGACGACATCCAACTCAATGGACAATCGATCAGCTGGCGTCAATGGCGCTTGCATGTTGCACCACATCCGCGGGAAGGCGTCGTGCTGCATCACGTACGCTATGTAGACGGCGGGCGCGAACGCTCCATGCTGTATCGCGCGTCCGTGTCGGAGATCGTCGTGCCGTACGGCGATCCGAGTCGAGGATGGTTTGTGCGAAATGCGATCGACGAAGG
>JAYTTR010000430.1:0-4686 GCA_043744935.1 Gemmatimonadaceae bacterium | reverse complement strand
CGCCCCAAATTCCCGTACTGAACGCGAGAATCAAACTCACACCCGGGCTTGCGAGCATGAGGAGCAACGGCCACGGTACGCCTGACCAGAACAGCATTGCGAAACAAATGCCGATGAAGACAATGCCCGTGCCTAAATCGGGTTGCGCCATCACCAACAGCCACGGTAGTCCCACGACCATTAACGGACGCCACAAGTCGAGCAACGAACGCGGGGTGTCCCGCTGCGACGCCAGTACGCGCGCTAGCATGAACGTGGTCGCCAACTTCGCGAACTCGGATGGCTGTCCAATGCGTATGCCGCCAATCGTGAGCCAACTTTTCACACTCGCCGCCGTGCCAGCACCGGTGCCCACAAACAGCACGACCACCAACAGTGCGCAACTAAAGACGTAGAGTGGCCACGCACTCCACTCGATCAATCGTACCGAGCCGCGCATCACGATCCAACAAACGCCGAGCGACACGGCAAACCAGCCAAGCTGCCGTCGCCACGCGTGTGCGATAAAACTGGAAGGCACGTCCGTCTGCCCGGCCGAAAACACCATCGCGATACCGAAGACGGACAACAAAAGCGCGATGAGTAGCAACGGGTAGTCGATACCCTGTCGGCGCAACATGACGACCATGTTAGTCGGGTGTCAAAATGTTCAACGACAATCGCTTTTTCAGAAAGCGTTCCATGATTTTTGTGGCGACTTGCGCGGCGTGCGTGCCATGCAATCCTTCTTCCAAAATCACGGCGACCACAATTTGCGGTTTGAGCACTGGCGCGTAGCCAACAAACCAGGCGTTGTCCGGATGCGGTGGATTCTGTTGTGTCCCCGTCTTTCCAGCGATCGTGAGTCCCGAAATTTGCGCAACGGTGCCAGTGCCGCGCGTCACAACATCCGCCAGCGCCAATTGCAGCCCGCGCAGTTGATCCGACTCGAGGTTCACCACCTGTTTGCGTTCAACAGGCTTTGCGACAATGTGCGGCGTTGGAGCCGCACCGTCGGTCGCTAACGCCGCGTAAAATCGCGCCATGTTGAGCGGCGTTTGCGCGTTGTCCGCCTGGCCGATCGACAAGCTCAACACCACCGACGCATTCCAACCGCGCGCACCGTAGCGTTTGTTGAAGTACGCGACGCTCTCCGGCCAACGGGGACGCTTTTCGCCCGGCAAATCAATGCGCGTGCTGTCTTTAAACCCGAGCGACACGCCGCCCGCCAATAAACCGGCAAGCCCGATCTTGAGTCCGAGCTGATAAAAGTACACATCGCAGGACTTCGCGATCGCTTGGGCCAACGTGATATCGCCGTGCCCCCGGTGATCCCAGCACTTGAATATGCGTCCATAGTAGTACCCGCCCGTACACGGCTGCGGCATATGCGAGTCCATCGTGACGAGTCCGCGTTGCATACCAATAATCGCCGTCGCGAGTTTGAACGTGGACGCCGGCGCGTACTGTCCATTTAATGCGCGATTGTTCAACGGCGTATGTGGGTTGTCGAGCAGACTTTGGTAGTAGCTCGCGGGCGCACCACCAATAAACTTGTTCACGTCGTACGTTGGTGCGCTGTACATCGCCAACACGCCACCAGTATTTGGGTCCAATGCCACGACCGCACCACGCAGCGAATCCCCAAAGTACGCGTGCACAAATTTCTGCAAATCGAGGTCGATATTGGTTTGCAGCGGCGGTGGTGCGTCAGGTTGCTCTTCTGCGCGCACGCCGGCATCACGCACCACGCGATTCCGCGCGTCAACCTCGACAAAACGACGGCCTTCCTTCCCGCGCAATTCTGGCTCGTATTGCTGTTCCAATCCCAGTTTGCCTACCTGCTGCCCGGCTTTATAACCCTCGAATTTTGTCGACGCTAACTGCTGTTCTGAAATTTCGCCGGTGTATCCCACAATCGCAGCCATCGCTTCACCATCAGGATAGTAGCGCTTCGGCGCACTCTGGATGATGAGCCCAGGAAACTCTACTCGACGCTCTTCCAAAACCGACACCACCTGAAATGACGCGTCGCCAAAAATCACGGCGGGGCGCTGTGGTGCACGACGAAAACGTCGCACAATGAATTCTTGCTGCGCGGAGTCGATCGGTGTGACCTTCGCGAGCGTCGTCAACGCCGTACGCAACGAATCTTCGGTCGGACTTATAATCGATACGGAATATCCCGGAAGGTTCTCCGCGATGATCTCGCCTTTGCGGTCGTAGATAATGCCCCGTGCACCCGGCAAAGGAACTTCACGCAGCCGATTGTTCTCTGACTGCAGAACGTATGCCGCAGTCTGCAACACCTGCGTCCGAAAAAACCCAGTCGCCAAGGCACCAAATGATACGAGCAGAATACCGCGAGCGATGCGCGCACGACGCAACACTTCGTTGGGGTGCAGGCTCATCGCACGGTCACAGGACTATACCGTTTGCGGACGAAAGAGTGGTCGGAACGCCGTCAGTAGCACTACTGCGACAAGCGCTGTCAGCGCGGCAGATAATGGTGCCCACAGGAATAGCTCCGACACAAGCCGCACGCCGCGAACGCCGCCACCAACAAGCGTATACCCTGCATCGAATGTCCATTTACCCACGAAGATAAAGAGTCCCGTGAGCGCCACGTGATCGGCGAAGAATACGGCTTTCGTCCATGATGCGGCAAACGCCACAATTGTAAACACCAGTGTCGCCGCACCAAACGCACCCGGAGCCAGCGCATCGACAGCGAGGCCCGCCAGAAACCCGATCATCGCCGCAAAACCGGGGCGGATACGCACGGCCGCAAACAGTATGGCGATCGCGAGAAAGTCGACGGACACGCGACCACTGACAAGCGGCCGCACACCAAATTGTGCGACGACCAGCAGCACGAACCCAAGCACGGCTTGCGTGGCGGAACCAACGGCAGACGGGGGTTGCGGACGACTCACCGGAAGCGCTCCGGTGGAGGTCCAGTGCGCGGTGGTACGGTGGGCGGTACAACCGGTAGGCGAAGACGCGCGGAATCCGGCCGCACGATTTTTGTGCCCCTCGTGCTATCTGAGACCAACACACGGATCGGCGTACCTGTACTGTCGCGCTGCAAACTATCAGTGGCCGCAGAGTCGAGTGCAGCACGCCGCGCTGAGAGTTCATCAAGCGCTGCGCGCTTCGCAATTGAATCCCCAGTGGCCGCAATAGCGCGCGCGGCACTGTCTGCAGACGTCACGTTCGTCCAGATGTGATTCACGCCGCGCGCGGCGCGCTGCGGCAACAACACCAACACCGGTCCAATCGCGGCGGGCAACACCGACGGTTTGATGAGATATGTACGCGCCCACTTCTCTGGTGTGGATATTTCGCCGAGCACCGTCCCGATCGGAATGCCACGTGGATACGTCGCACCGAGCCCCGAACTGACAACCAGCACACCCGTATCGAGCTTCGATCGAAACGGGACGCCACGCAATTCCAGCAACCACCGCTCGGCACCCACGCCAAGATGCGGTTGCACAATACCATAGGCCGCGTTGTCAACACTCATCGCACTCACGCGAAAATCTGGATGCGCCCACGTGATGGCAAAACTCGTACTGGCATCGGCGCTTTGCACCATTCCTACTAATCCGTCAGCTGTCACGACCGCGGAAAATGGTTGCACACCAGCGGCCGTACCGACATTGAGTGTTAGTGTGAAATCATCGACGGCGCCACGCGTGGGCAAGAGTTCTGCTGGCACAAAGCCATCTTGCAATCGTGCTGACAGTCCGAGCAAACGTCGCAAGGTTGCATTTTCATCAGACACCGCACGAGCGGACAACGCCTGCGTCGCCACGCCACCGCGCGTGAGAAGAACATCATTGCGCGCAACAATCGACGCACGAATTGTGGCAGCGCGGCTCTCGAGCATCACCAATGGCGATAACACCGTGCTCCGCAGCGCCTGGGCCACGGACTCGCGCGCCCGACGTGGCATTACCAAGGCTACCACTGCAAGTGCCAGACACCCAGCGACCAGTCCAGTGTCCCACCGCCCACCACTCCGGACGTTGCGTGCCACGGCGCGCTCAGGTCGTGAGCACTGACCAGTACTTCTCTTCGTCGTCCAGAATCTTGCCACAGCCGCGCACGACGCACGTGAGCGGATCCTCGTCAACGTGAATGGGCAATCCGGTTTCCTGACTCAGTAACACGTCGAGTCCGCGAATGAGGGCACCACCACCAGTCATCACAATGCAACGATCGACGATATCCGACGCGAGCTCCGGGGGCGTGATTTCGAGGGCGCGCCGAACCGCATCAACGATTTGCTGAATGGGCTCTTGAATGGCTTCGCGAATTTCACTCGAATGCACGCGCACCGTTTTCGGAATGCCAGACACCAGGTCGCGACCTTTCACTTCCATCTCTCGCTCATCACCAACGGGATAGGCAGATCCAATTTGAATCTTGATCTGCTCGGCCGTTGGTTCACCAATCAACAAGTTGTAATTTTTTCGCATGAATTGCACAATGCTGACATCGAGCTCATCACCACCGGTGCGAATGGAAGTATCGCTCACAATGCCCGACAGTGCGATGACGGCAATCTCCGTCGTCCCACCGCCGATATCGATGACCATGTTGCCCGTTGGCGATTCGACCGGCAAGCCGACACCAATTGCGGCAGCCATCGGTTCCGTCACCATGAACACTTCCTTCGCGCCCGCGCCCAATGCCGAA
>JAYTTR010000429.1:0-4706 GCA_043744935.1 Gemmatimonadaceae bacterium | reverse complement strand
TCACGGAAACAGCGATCATCGCAACTGCACGCCAGTACGAAGCCGTTATCACTTGAACTCCGACAGCGACGCGCGGGCCACACGAATGATCGATGGTTTTCCAGCTAACGTCCACGCGAACAACACGTTCGTTCCGGTCACCACGGATTTCGGAAATCCACTGGCGCGTGCTGCGGTGGACGAGGCAATGGTGACCACGGCACCAGCCGTACCGTCACGACGTACGCGACGCGCGCGAACCTGTGCAACATCGCCCCCTGTTCGCTCAACCCACGTTACCAACGCTCCGCCATCTGCGAGCAATGACACATCCACGCGTCCGGCAGGATCGCCGCCGTCCACGCGCGTTGGTGTGCCAAACGTCGCGCCATCGTTGTCAGAAAATGCGACGTTGACACGGGCGCTGTCGTTCGGCGCGGTAAACCACGCCAGCGCAACCCGATGTCCACGCGCCGCGATCGCCGGACCGTTCACCGGACACGCAGCAATCTTCCACTGATCGTTGTGTGCCGCCACGCCGGCAATCCATCTGCCGGCAACGCGACGCGTCAGGTAAATGTCGCGGATCTCGTCAGCGGATCGATTGCGATAGGCAACAATGGGACCAGCGCTCGTCACGGCCGCAGCATTCTGGCAACAGTCGCAGGTGCGCTCGTCCAATCGCACTTCCGGTCCGCGTGTTCCGGCGAGCGACACGGTGGTGGTGACCAACGACATTTCCTTCGACGGATCGTGTCCCTCTTTGCTGAACTTGCGACCATCAAGCCACGCGGCGCTGAGCGTTGTGCCTTCGTGCCACAATGTCACAAATCCATGTTCTGTTTCCGTTGAATCACGATGCGGAGTGAGCGGGGCACGCCACGTCGCACCACCATCGTTGGATTGCGCGATACGGACGCCATATGCGTACGTGCTGCGGCCATTGCGCTGCAACCAATGCGCTGCGAGATGCGTGCTGTCGAGCACTTCGAGCGACGGAAAATCAGCCCAGTTTACGAAGAAGTCGCGACTCGCGGCAATCGTGCGTGCGGCGGACCACCGCGCGCCATCGTGCACGGCAAATCGAAGGGCGGAACCTGAATCGGACGAGTGCAGCCAACTCATGTACACGCGACCATCGGCCGCGACTGTCAGATTTGGTTCGGCACCGCCTGGGCCGGTCGGACTCGCGATACTGTCGACACGAAAGACGGGCGCTTGGGCGATCGGTGTACGGTCTCGCCAGCGAAACGCGACGACTGAGGCGACGACGAGAATGGCCAGTGCGGGCCTATTCATGGCGTGACGGTAGGTGATATTGCGGCGTGTCATCACACTATTTTACATCTCGTAAACACTCTCGCAAGACGCTTCGTCCTGCTCACCATCGACGGCTAATCCATGCTCCGTCGTTCGGTGCGGTCCGCGCACAACGACGCATTCACATCAGCAAAGTCGAACGGTGACGAAGGCTCGCCGAACGAAAACATGACCCCCTCAAGCAATGGAAGACAAGTCCGGTTGACAACGTGGCTATCGAACCGTGGAACTCGTACTCGAAGGCATTACGCTGGGAAAAAGAAGAAACTCGCCCGGTCCGACCACAGCGTCGTCTTCGAGTTCACACCAGAAGACCTCGAAACGGGGCGATTTGCGCATTGACACCGTCACTCGAGGTCCGAACATGAACACCGGTCACGAAGGCCACGAACAGCATGTCGCGCCACAAAGCGCACCTCCCGCAATGGCGCATGAGATGGCGCACGATATGGGCCACAGCGGTGACGTCATGACTGCCATGGTGCGCGACATGCGCAATCGTTTCTGGATCAGTTTCTTCTTTACGATACCAATTTTCATATACGCCCCTATGGGCGGCATCTTCACACCACCCGCACCACCGTTCGGACTGAAGCTCAGCCTATGGCTGTTCTTACTCGCAAGCGCCGCGGTGCTCTATCCCAGCTGGCCGTTCTTCTTATCGGCGTGGCGGCAATTGCGAAAAGGCGTATTGGGAATGTCCGCACTGATCGTTCTCAGCGTTGGCACCGGATATCTCTTCAGCGTTGGAAGCACGTTCTTCTTCAAAGCGGGAGGGCAATTTTTCGAAGCTGTCTCTGTCTTGCTCGTCTTCATCCTGCTCGGCCATTGGCTGGAAATGCGCGCGCGCGCCGGCGCATCGTCCGCGATTAAAGCGTTGATGAATCTCACGCCCACCATGGCGGCGGTGCTGCGCAATGGCGTGGAAGTGCAGGTCCCAACAGCGGAAGTTCTGGCAGGCGAAACCATTGTCATCAGGCCCGGCAACAAAATTCCCGTTGACGGAACGATTGAGTCCGGCGACTCACTCGTTGACGAATCAATGCTGACTGGCGAGTCCATGCCAGTGCAAAAAAATCCGGGATCCACCGTTATCGGTGCGACCATCAACAAGAGCGGTAGTTTTCGCTACAAAGCAACCAAAGTCGGCGCCGACTCAGCACTCGCGCAAATCGTCAAGCTTGTACAACAAGCGCAAAACTCAAAAGCGCCCGCACAACTCCTTGCCGATAAAGCCGCGCAGTGGCTCGTCATTGCGGCAATCGTAATTGGCCTCGCCACGTTTGCCGTGTGGTTCTGGTGGATCGGACAACCACTACTCTTTGCCGTGACAATGACCATCACCGTCTTTGTCATTGCATGTCCGGACGCGTTGGGATTAGCCACGCCAATGGCCGTGATGGTCGGCACCGGGCTCGGCGCAACACACGGCATTCTGTTCAAGAATGCTTCGGCGTTGGAAGACGCAACGAAACTCAACGTGATTGTCTTCGACAAAACCGGTACACTCACCGTCGGGCAGCCCGAAGTCGTTGACCTCGTGCTGGCGGAAAATGTTTCGGATGATGCGCTGCTGATCGCGGCTGCCGCGGTCGAGCAAGGATCTGATCACCCACTGGCGCAGGCGATTGTACGCCGCGCAGCAAGACTTTCCGTGACGGCACCAACAGGGTTTCAAAACCTCGATGGCATGGGCGCACGCGCCGAGACGATTGGCGGCACGGTGTTTCTCGGCAATCGATTGTTGATGGACACGCAGAAATTCTCGCTCGGTGCGCTCGAGGCCGATGCGACACGGTTGCAGGGAGATGGTCGCACCGTCGTGCACGTTGCACTAGCGGGCCGCGTGATCGGCCTCATCGCCATCGCTGATGCGATTCGACCCACAGCGAAAGCGACCGTCGCACGACTGCGCGAACAGAAAATCGAAGTCGTGATGTTGACTGGTGATAACGCAGCCACGGCGAAACGCATTGCCACAGATCTCGGCATCAACATCGTGCTGGCTGATGTATTGCCCGCGCAGAAAGCGGAGAAGGTGAAAGCGTTGCAGAGCAACGGCAAAAAGGTCGGGATGGTGGGCGACGGTGTGAACGATGCACCGGCACTCACACAGGCTGATGTTGGATTTGCTATTGGTGCTGGCACTGATGTCGCAATGGAAAGTGCCGATGTCGTGCTGATGAAAAGCGATCCGTACGATATCGTTGCCGCCATCGAACTCTCGCGGGCAACGCTCCGCAAAATGCGACAGAATCTGTGGTGGGCGGTGGGCTATAACACCATTGCATTTCCACTCGCCGCCGGAGTGTTGTATCCGTTCGTGCTGAGCCCCGAAGTCGCCGCACTCTCCATGTCTGGAAGCACGCTCGTTGTGGCAATCAATGCGTTGTTACTCACGCGTACAAAACTGAGGCCCACCTACAAGCGGTAGTCAGCGAATTGCGGTTGCAGACCGTCACTACACCGCCAGTTCCGAATTTCCGGCAAGGCGCGCGATGAAACGGGCGCAGCAACGGACGGTCAGCGCAAACTACCGCACGAACTATGCGCGGCGCCGTCTCGATGACCAATGAATCGCACGGATGCGCCATCCGGTTGGCATTTTCGACAACACCATCATCTCCGCCGATTCCGATCCCTGCGGATTTGCAGTCGCGCCAGGCGCCAACGTGCGCGCTACAAGATAGGCAGCCGTGCCGATCACTGTCACGCACGTCACGGTTCGTTCTCCGCTGGCGTTCTTCGACGCAGCCATGTCGGCACCGAGGTGATGACCTAAGTACTCCGCATACGTTTGCGACGCACCCGACTCGAGCACAATCACGTCGGCTGACAAAAGCGCGACGGCGCGCACCGAATCACCAGCAGCGAGCGCTGCGTGAAACTGCGAAACGACGTCGACCACCGTGAGAGAATCCCCACGCGTACTTTGTGCCTGCATCGTCATGGGAATAGCAAAACAGACCGCGCCACATAAGCGCGTCAATGCCGCGCGCCACTGCTGCGTTGTCGGTACTAAAGGCATGGTGGAATTGGTTGTGAGGAAGAGAACGTTTCAACGCCGAGACTACGGAGAATGCTTGTGTACTGGCGTCGCCGCAGCCGCGCCAACCACCACGCCATCGCGCTTGAGTTCATCAGCCGTGGCTTCATCAGCCATGGTGCCGGGCGGATTCACATACCACTCAGGATCGCCACCCTTCGGCAAATGCTCTCGAACCTTGAGCACGGTAAACATGCCGCCCATCTCGATCACGCCATGCGGTCCCTCGACACTCAACATCGAAATGGATCCTTTCGGCGATAGCATGCCCATGCTGCTCATCCCACTCATGCCGACACTGCCCATCGTCATATAACTCGGCAGCAACGTGCCGACGGCCGCATCGACTTTCTCCGCGTCC
>JAYTTR010000428.1:0-4770 GCA_043744935.1 Gemmatimonadaceae bacterium | reverse complement strand
CCAGCCCGCCAATGATCACCGACGCAGGCGGCGAGTACAGACCCGACTTTAGCAGTGCGAGTGGCGGCAACCCGCCATTGGCCGTCAGCGCGGCGCATACTGCTATCGCGGCAGCAAGATTCGTGGAATTATGAACGCCAATTGTATATAACATTGTTATGTGGACTGTCAAAGAGTGGGCGCCGGAGCGCCCAGCTGAAAGGTGGAAGACGTGTGTGCCTACTGCGCTGGCTGGCGCAACGCTCCTCGAATCATGACGTTCACCATGCTGCGAATGGTGTCGAGCGGCGGATTCCATTCGATGTACGGATCGTCGGCGTGGGTCAACCAGAGCGACACCACGCCGTGGACGCCGGCCCACATCATCTGTGCCAGCTCATGCGGGTTTTCCAATTCTGGCCGAAAGCGTTTGGCCTGAATACCTTCGCTGACGGTTTGAAATACGAACTGATAGGCGTCCTGGTCTGGCAAGTGCGTTGGACACCCAGTTGCATCTACTGATGTCTGACGCTTTTGTGTCATGAACATGAATCGATACTGGCTCGGATTTGCCAGCGCAAAATCGGCGTATGCTGTGCCCAGTGTTCGCAGCCGTTCTACGGGATCTTCGATTCGACCGATATTGTACATCGCTTTGCCGAGTGCGGTGAAGTCTGCAATGCAAAGTTCTTCGATGAGTGCGTCTTTGTCGCGGAAGTGGTGATAGATCGCCGTCGCCGTGTAGCCGATCTTTGAGGCGATGGCGCGCATCGTGGTTGCTTCGATGCCGTCTGCGACAAACAGGTCGCGTGCCGCATCCAGGATGGATTGCCGAGTTTCGGCTTTTTGACGCTCGCGTCGGGCGAGCGATCCAGATTGGATAAGGGTCGTGGTCACGGACATAGTATGGTTAGGCTGCTTAACGCTGACAAGTACGTGCTTGCTCGACTGAGGGGCGGGGGCCAGTCGGTCATGTTGCCGGGTGCGACCCGAACATGAGATACAACGCGCCAACCACGAAGAGCGATGTCACTTCTCTACGCAAATTACTGAAAACGCTTTGCCGCGCATGGTTCTGTCCGGCTTTACAACCGAGGCCCACATTTTTCGAACTGGTGGAGTCAACTCGCATGCATTCGCGAAAATTCGCGGTCGGCGGTTGCAGTTTGGCCAATAGCGCCAGTACGGCTGCCTTCGAAACAACCAGGGATGAACGCGAATTCATATCGAGCGAAGCACATCTTTGCGTGCTCAGCCACGCGACAGAGGCCCAATCGCTAGCATTGTGACATACAGGTTTGTCGCGCATCCCCAGCGAGGTACGGTCATGATTGGTAGCGTACGTACACACGGCTTGGTGGCGCGCAGCACTGGGCGCTGGTCGATGCGCTGGTCGATGCGCTGGTCGATGCGCCGTTCCGTGCTCATCGGTGCGCTGCTTGTTGCACCGACGCTGCTACTGGCACAGCGCGGCACTGCGACCAAGCGGCCGGTGAGCCGCGCACCGGTTGTCTCCGGTGGTGCATGGTCGATGCCCGACCCCAGCGATCTGATCGAGCACGTGCTCGCGCGCATTGTCACGCAGGACAAGCCAGGCGCCGTCCCGATTTTGCAATATGACCGGCGTGCCGTTGGTCGTCTCGAAACGATCGACGCTGTGCGGAAATATTTAGGTCGGACGGTCGAGCTTTCGCCACGAGCATTCGCTGCAGTGGAAGGCTGGGTTGACGCGCGCAAACTGGAATTGCCGGCCTGCGAAGGCAAAGGATGTCCGGCACCGGTCAACTCCATTTGGCTGGCCGTGACACGCATCGAACGCGGCGACCTGTCACACGAACTCAACGTGTGGTACACCACAAGTTTTGCCGCGAACGCTGGTACACCGCAATCGGCGAGCTACGCGTTTTGTGAACGTTGGTTACGCGTTGGCGGTGTGTGGAAGTATGACGGGTTTATTCGAGTCGTCAGTACGCCGTCGTAGGTGCGCGTGTAGTCGTGGGCACGCCAGTGTCGAGAAGTTCCGCCGCTTGCAGACGCGCGTGCCGTCGCCCAAGCCATAACGCGACGAATAGCCAGATCGCCGACATCGGCGCCGCCACGAGCGAGATCGACGTCACCGCAAATCCGAGGGACGCCATGCCAGCATAGCTCCATGCGCCAATCTGATCGCCGCTGCGATACACAAAGGTATCAATGAAATTCTTGGCCTTGTACTTGTCCTCGGGCGACACCACCGTGAACAACACCTCACGACCCGGGCTCGCAAACGCATAGTTGCCCGCGCGACGCAACACGCTGAAAGCGACAAAGAGTCCAAGCGTCGGCATCACCCCGAGTGCCGTAAATCCAACGATGCTCATCACCGGCAAGATGGCCAGCGTCACACCGACGCCCAGCCACTTGATAATGCGGCCCGTGAGAAACAGTTGCGCAAGCACCGTCAACGTTTGCACCGTAAAATCGATACGCGCCAAAAATGCGGTACGCGCGTTGCGATCGCTGAACGCGGCTTTCACAATCTCTGCCTGTTGGAAATACAACACGGTCGTTCCAATCGTGAACATCAGCATGAAGAGGCAGATCGCCATGAGATACGGCGATTTCAACACATGCGTGATCCACGACAGATTGCTGCCGCCAATGGGACGCTGGGCCTCCTCGCGCTCACGCGTATCCGCGCGAAAGCTGGCGGGCACACGACGCATGCACTGCACCGACACCTCGAGCAACACCGCCGAGACGACGAGTAACACCGTTGTGCCAATTTGCTTCGCGAGTAACGCCGTAATCGCGGAGCCAGCCATTGCACCAATAGTGCCGCCAACGCTGATGAAGCCATACAACCGCTTGCCTTGCTCACTGCGAAACGTGTCAGACATGAAACTCCAGAACACGGACACAACGAACAAATTGAAAACACTCGTCCAGACAAAAAAGATGTTGGTGATCCAGCGTTCGCTACTCGACGGCAAAAACGCCAACGCCGACGCAAACAGCACGAGGCACACGCCAAAGAAACGATAGACCATCGGGATAAAACGACGGACGGGAACGCGCGCCACCAACTGTGAAAACATTGGTTGCAGCGTGAGTGTCGACAACAACGTGCCCGTAAACAGCCACGGCAAGTTGGTGACGCCCGCTTGTACGCCAAGCGCGTCGCGAATTGACCGCAAGATGAAATAGCTCGCGAGCAAGAAAAAGAAAAACGTGAATGCCAGCAACGTTGCCCGCATCTCTCCAGGCTCGATCGTCACCAGCCGCGCCAATCGATCGGGAAGCGTGCGCTTGCGCACGTCCAACACGGTCACGCTATTCGTGTCCCGCAGCGTGCCATGCCGCAAGCGCTTCGCGTTCTTTCTCGGGAGGCAGTCCCGCCTTCAACGTGGCCTGACGTTCGGGTGGCTCTGCGTGGTAGTACGTGAGCGTATCACGCGCCGTTTCTGCGAGTGGTCGAAACGTGAGCCCCGCACTCAGGGCCTTCGACACGTTCATGCGCGCCCATCCCGCGCTATCACCGCGCGGCGGCATCCACACCGGCAATTCCGTATACGGTCGAAGTTTTCGCGCAAGCAAAAAATCCGCGTCAACCCACGTGAATGTCGCACTGCTTGTGGTGACAGCCTTGATGCCATACAACATCTGCGCCACGGTGAGCCCGTAGCGCGGACCAACGGCATTGTACGTGCCGCTTGCCTGCTGCTCGCACAAACGAATCATCCATTCGGTGAGGTCACGCGCGTCGATAAACGCCACGGGATCGTCCGGTGCACCAGGCGCGAGCACTTCACCACCTTGCTCAATACGCACCGGCCAGTACGAAAAGCGATCCGACAAATCACCCGGGCCGACGATGAGCCCCGGTCGCACAATCAACGCGCGGTCACCAAAAATTGCACGCGCATCCATCTCGCAACGCACCTTCAGTTGGCCATACGTCGATGATGGTGGTGTCGCATCCGCCGGCGCCGGATCATTGAGCGGTCCATCTTCGGTGATGCCAACTGCCGCACGATTTTTAAACGCCGAGAGCGTACTGACAAACACGTAGCGTAACACGCTGTCTTTCAATGCCGCACCCGCCTCGCGCACCCAGCGAGGAATTTGTGTCGGGTTGTCAATCACCACGTCCCACGTACGTCCGGCCAACGCCTTGTAGCCATCCGGTGCATTGCGGTCACCAATCAGCTTCTCGACGTTGGGAAATAATCCCGGATTCGTTTGCCCGCGATTGAACAGCGTGACGGTATGACCACGCGCGAGTGCGTACTCGACTTGATGCGGTCCAATAAATCCGGTACCGCCGAGAATTAAAATGCGCAGTGGTGCCATGGTTGCGTGTGACGTGTTCATTGCGCCCCCTGCCTTGCTTTCCACGCTGCTAATACTGCCACTTCTTTCTCAGTGGCCAATCCTGCCCGCGCCTTTTCTTGCTCAGCGGCAGGCCGACCGTGATACCACGTCAACGTGTCTTTCGCCGTATCGGCCAGCGGGCGAAACGTAAGCCCGGCGGCATACGCCTTCGTGCAAATCACACGAGCGAAACCCGCTGTATCGCCGGTCGATGGCACCCATACCGGCATCTCGCTCCACGCCCGCACCTTTTGCTGCGCAAGAAAATCTGCGGGCACCCACACAAACCTCGCATCACTCGTCGTTACCGCCTTGATGCCATACAGAAGCTCTGCGATGTTCGTCGGCGTTTTTGGACCCGTCGCGTTGAACGTGCCAAAGGTGCGCTGCTCCGCGAGGCGCACGATCCACTCGCTCAAGTCATGCGCATCAACGTAT
>JAYTTR010000427.1:0-4772 GCA_043744935.1 Gemmatimonadaceae bacterium | reverse complement strand
TGTTACGCGAAGGTGTCATCGTACACGCATTCACTCGCGTTGCTGGTCCCTGTTATATCGGTCGTAATTCAACGGTGACAGCGGATCGCATCTCGGGTTCGTCGATTGGTGACCATTGCCGTGTGCACGGCGAATTTTCCGCAAGTGTGATGCTTGGTCATGCGAACAAAGGACACGACGGCTTTGTCGGACATTCCGTTCTGGGTCGCTGGGTGAACCTCGGCGCGGGCACCGTGACGAGCAATTTGAAGAACACGTATGGTACGGTTGCGTTGTGGACGCCGCGCGGTGTGCGTGATACGGGGCTGCAATTTCTCGGTACGCTTTTTGGAGATCATGCAAAGACCGGGATTGGCTTGCGATTGACCACTGGGTGCGTGCTGGGTGCCGGTGCCAATGTCATGGATGCTATGCCCCCTAAAGTGGTTGCGCCGTTTTCGTGGGGTACGCGTACGCCCTACGATATCTATGCCTTGTCAAAATTCCTTGAGTCGGCCGGGCGCGTGATGCAGCGTCGCGCGGTGACCTTGGATGCGACGCAACGTGCGCATCTCACGCAGGTGTACAAGGAAGCCAACGCGAACGCACATTGGCCAGCGCGCTAACCGTGTTCAGACAGTGTGTTCTGTGCGCGTGACTGTCTTGGGGAGTGGGAGTCGCGGGAATGCGATTCTCGTGGAAGGGGCCGAGACATGCGTGCTGGTCGATGCGGGATTTGGACCGCGTACGCTGGCGAAACGACTCGCTGCCATTGGGAAGCATCCGACACAGATCTCAGCGCTGCTACTCACGCATGAGCATACCGACCACGCGAGCGGCGCGGTACATGCCTGTCGCAAATGGGGGTGGCCGCTGTACGCATCGCACGGTACCCTCTCAGCCTTAGGCGAGTCAACGGATGGATGCCCGTCCGGTGCGACGGCGCTCGCGCTGGATTGCCCACTGAGTGCATCGGGGTTTGACCTTCGGGCGACTGCTGTTCCGCATGATGCGCGCGAGTGTACCGCGTTCGTACTCTCGGACCAGCGAACTGGTGTGCGCATTGGCATCGCGCTCGATCTTGGCCATGTTCCGTCCCAATTGCCAGAGGCGTTCAGTCGACTCGATTTTCTTGTTGTGGAGTCGAACCACGATGAGCGCCTGTTGGCAAATGGTCCGTATCCATGGAGTTTGAAGCAACGTATTGGCGGAGCGTTGGGGCATTTGTCGAACGGTGCCGCCGCCGCGTTCGTGAGCGCGTGCACACATCGGGGGCTGCGCGGTATTATGCTCGCGCACTTGAGCGAGACGAATAACACGCCGGCGCATGCACTGGCCCGCACACGTGATGCGTTGCGACGCGCGGGCTGGCGTCGTGACGCCCTGTGGGCAGCGCATCAGACACACGCGTGCGGGCCGCAAGGGACAAGTCACGTTGTCGGATCGGACACCACACGGCAATTGTATTTAGCACTCTAGCGTTCGCACCCCGTACTGTTTTGCAGGTTCAACGCGGGATTTCGCCGATCCGACGTATTTCAAACGGCGCGTTGCCGGTCAGGAACCGCAATTTTTCTTCGTCGGATGTTGCCATTCGTGTGTGCCGACGGAATGCGCATGGGCGCACAGCCTGGCGAAATGTTCGCGCACCGGGATATTGTGGATCAGGCACACCCAAACGATTTGAGCATGCTATTCGCGGTGGCGCACGCGGTCAAAATTCCGAATGTTCAATCATGTTCTCAGGTGCGGACACGGCGGCTGCGGCGATGTGAAAGCCGTCATGATTCCGCCGACGCACGGCGTGGTTGATCATTGGTTGCACGTCGTGCGCGATGTCTATCGATGGCAGATGGTAGAACTTGATGAACGCGTTGATGAGGATGCGCGATTGCATCAACTCGTTGAGCTGTGGTGCAACGCGCATGGGCACGCGGTCGTCGCCTAATCTCGCGGATTGGTGCACGACCTTCACGACGGCCTGCTGAACCAGTTGGTGAGCGGGATTGATGGCAAGGACATGGCTCGCGAGGTACGGGCGCCGGTGGCTGAAATAATATCGGCAGCAAAAGCCACGCATTCCGTAAATTTTTATTCGTGTGATGCAATGACAACGGGCGCCCATCACTGGGCGCCCGTTGTGTAGTGCTGTTGCGGTTGGAACGACTAGTACATGCCGCCCATGCCACCACCACCGCCGCCGCCGCCGCCGTGACCGCCTGCGGGTTCCGACCGTTCCTTCTTCTCAACGATCAACGCTTCCGTCGTGAGCAACAGGCCCGCGATGGAGGCCGCGTTCTGCAACGCGGTACGTGTGACCTTGGTTGGATCGATCACGCCGGCCTGCACGAGGTCTTCGTACACGTCGGTGAGTGCGTTGTAGCCAAAGCTCGTTTCCTTCGCGGTGCGGATCTTCTCGACCACGATCGAGCCTTCGCCGCCCGCATTCTGCACGATGATGCGCAGTGGTTCTTCGATTGCACGACGGACGATGTCCACGCCAATCTGCTCATCGCGCTCTGCAACCTTGACGTCCTTCAGCACGCTTTGCGCGCGAATGAGCGCCACACCGCCGCCGGGGACAATGCCTTCTTCGACGGCCGCGCGCGTTGCATGCAACGCATCTTCGACGCGAGCCTTCTTTTCCTTCATCTCGGCTTCCGTCGCGGCGCCAACATTGATAACGGCAACGCCACCGGCAAGCTTCGCGAGCCGCTCCTGCAGCTTCTCGCGATCGTAGTCCGACGTGGATTTATCGATCGCGCCACGAATTTCTTTCACGCGTCCTTCGATGTCCTTCGAATCGCCACCACCATCAATGATGGTCGTGTTGTCCTTGTCGATGATGATGCGCTTCGCCGTTCCGAGATCCGTAAGAACCGCGTTCTCGAGCTTGAAGCCCACTTCGTCGGAAATAACCTGACCCTTCGTGAGCGTCGCGATGTCTTGCAACATTGCCTTGCGACGATCACCGAAGCCTGGCGCCTTCACCGCACAGACGCGCAGCGTACCACGGAGCTTGTTGACGACGAGCGTGGCAAGGGCCTCGCCTTCGATGTCTTCCGCGATGATGAGCAGCGGCTTGCTGAGCTGGGCCACTTTCTCGAGCACCGGGAGCAGATCCTTCATCGACGAGATCTTCTTGTCGTGGATGAGAATCATCGCACCTTCCAACGCCACCTCCATCTTTTCCGGATCCGTCACGAAATACGGCGACAGGTAGCCGCGGTCGAACTGCATGCCGTCAACCGTTTCCAGCGTTGTCTCCAGTCCCTTCGCTTCTTCAACGGTAATGACGCCGTCTTTTCCAACCTTTTCCATCGCTTCCGCAATGAGGTTGCCGATTTCTGGATCGTTGTTGGCGGAAATGCTACCAACTTGCGCGATTTCCTTCTTGCCGCTCGTCGGCACGGAGATGCGCTTCAGTTCTTCGACGACGGCAGCGACAGCTTTGTCGATGCCGCGCTTGAGCGCCATCGGGTTTGAGCCGGCGGTGACGTTCTTGAGGCCTTCACGGAAGATGGCCTGCGCCAATACGGTTGCGGTTGTGGTGCCGTCGCCAGCGAGATCGGACGTCTTGGTCGCGACTTCCTTCACCATCTGCGCGCCCATGTTTTCGAGCGGATCGGCGAGTTCGATTTCCTTCGCGACGGTCACGCCGTCCTTGGTAATCGTTGGTGCACCAAACTTCTTGTCGATGACAACATTCCGGCCTTTCGGACCGAGCGTCACCTTTACTGCTTCGGCCAACTGATCGACGCCGCGCTTGAGTGCCGCGCGCGCTTCAACGTTGAAATGGAGTTCTTTGGCAGCCATGGTCGCTATTTACGGTTAAGGTCCGACTTAGTTGAGCACGGCGAGGACATCCGACTCACGAAGAATGAGCAGCTGCTCGCCTTCGATCGTCACTTCGGTGCCGCTGTACTTTCCGTAGAGAATCTTGTCGCCGACTTTGACTTCCATCGGCACGCGCGTCTCTTTTTCAAAACGGCCTGGACCAACAGCGACGACGGAGCCCTGTTGCGGCTTTTCTTTCGCAGTATCCGGGATGTACAGCCCACCGCGCATCTGCTCGGTTTCTTCGAGCGGCTTGACGACGACGCGATCGGCGAGCGGCGCTACTTTCGCGGCACTCAGGGTGGCCATGGGTACGATCTCCTGCTTATGTGTCAGAATATCGAGAATTGAATCAGCTCGATGTTAGCACTCACAGACCCCGAGTGCCAACACGCGAAACGTAAGCGCGCGATGGCGCAGCGTCAAGCGGCGAGGACATCAGCACGCACCATGTAAATCCTTACCAATAAAGCGCTTACGGTGTCTTAACAATGCCGATTCGACATTCCATCGCGCCACGGTGGCCGACCTTGGTGTCAACATGGCAGGCGCATCTGTGACCTCGTTCAAAGCCTATTCACCGGCAAAAGTCAACGACCCTGCACGAATTGACGTCAGTGCGTCATTCGCACCTTGCTGTACGAGGAGCGCCCCATCATCCGCAATCCCGCGTGCAATACCAACGACCGGCTGCGTTATACGGCGATCTCGTGCGAGATCGTGCCTGCACCACTCGGCAAGCTCGCGCTCCGTCAGGACGCCAATCCGCTGCGACGCGTCGCGCATCTCGGGGACAATGGCGTGCAACAGCATGCCACGGGTAACGCCATCGCTAACTGCGCGCGCTCCCGGGTACGCTGCTGGTACGCGCATGTTGAGGCCGACACCAATCGCCACCCAATCCAGCGCCGCATCTCGCCATCGCGCTTCGACCAAGATACCGGCGAGTTTTCCGT
>JAYTTR010000426.1:0-4777 GCA_043744935.1 Gemmatimonadaceae bacterium | reverse complement strand
TGACCGGTTGCAACAGGCCATTGCTGCGGAGGCTTGATTCGAGGTCCGCGAGCTCGCCTGCTTCAAACTCTTTCCGCGGCTGAAATGGGTTGGGTCGGATCTGTGCGACCGGTAGCTGTTGCAACGCGTTTTCGCTGCGTTCAACGTGATCGACGGCCTTGGCGGCGATGTCCCGAAGCGGCTCCTTGCGGGCGAGCAGGGCGTCGAGTCCGCGTCCGAGGCGACGTGGTGTTTCCGGCGGGGCCATGGTGGGGCTGGTGGCTAGAGACTAGGGACTGGGGACTAGGGACTAGGTGGTAGGGCTAGTGGCGAGGTGTTGCTGGTCGCGGGCGCGATCACGATCGAGTAGCTCTCGTGCGACTGCCATGTACGACTGCGCGCCGATCGAAGCGACGTCGTACACGACGATGGGTTTTCCAAAGCTTGGTGCTTCGGCGAGTCGAATGTTGCGCGGAATGACGGTCGTAAAAACTCGATCGCCGAAGTGCGCGCGCGCGTCGGTCGCCACTTGGCGGGAAAGATTGAGGCGCGCGTCGTACATCGTCAGCAGAACGCCGTCTACTGCGAGGCTGGGGTTGAGATCATCCTGCACACGTTGCACTGTCCCGAGCAGCTGCGAGAGCCCTTCCAAGGCGTAGTATTCGCATTGGAGCGGGATGATCAGGGCGTCGGCGGCGACCATCATGTTGAGAGTGATGAGCCCTAATGACGGCGGACAGTCGATGAGGATGTAGTCATAGCGCGCGCGGATATTGGCCAGGGCGTGCTTCATGCGGCTAGCGCGATCGTCGGCTTCGACCAGTTCGACTTCCGCGCCAGCGAGATCCGGCGTGGTTGGCAAGACATCGAGGTGCTTGAAGTGCACACTTCGGACGATAGCGTCGTCAATCGCGGCGTCGCCGATCAATACGTCGTATGTGGTTGCACTGAAGTCGGCGCTCGTGAGACCGCAGCCGCTAGTGGCGTTGCCTTGCGGGTCGGCGTCGATGAGAAGTGTGCGTTGCTCTGCGACAGCCAGGGAGGCCGCGAGGTTGACGGCGGTCGTGGTCTTACCGACGCCGCCTTTTTGATTGGCAATAGCGAGTATGCGCGCCACGGGTTGGGTAGAGGGTGAGCGGGGAAAGTATTGGTAGGGAATAGGGATTAGGGAATAGGGATTCGGAAATAGATTGGTGAAGGTGCCGGATCACGTCGTTTCACGTGAAACAAGTACCCACAAATAGCAACAAACCACCGTTCACAACTACAAACCACCGTTCACAACCACAAACGCAAAGACACGGTGCGCAGGCACCGTGTCTCTGTTCATGCTCCAAGCGCCCAACTTATAACACAACGGAAGGCTTCATCGCTTTTCGAAGCGCCAGCGTGTCGACACTGTCACGGCGACGGTTGTCGTACCCTCACTGATCGGCGTCGGTGACGCATCGGCGGAGGCGATCTTGGCCATCGCCATGACTTGCCGCGGTTGCGGTCGCTCGAAGTCGTTCACGGTGACCTCCAATAGTTCGGCGATCTGTCCACCGGCAGCGCGTGCTGCCACGTCGGCCTGCCGGCGCGCAGATTCAACGGCTTGCGTTAAAGCCGCATCCGTTGCTTTCGCGGCATTCTTGACTAAAAAATCCAAGCCGGCAATGCGATTGGAGCCGTTGTTCAGTGCCGCGTCAATGATACTACCGGCTTGTTCAAGTTTGTCCGTCTCAACTTGTACGATATTGCTGACCCGGTAGCCATCGAGAATGACTCGTCGCTCCTTCTCGTCGTATCGCTGTATGGGTGAGACGCTGTAGTTCATTGTCGAAATTGCAGACGCGGGAATGCCGAGTGCGCGAATGGCGGCAAGAACGGCTGTCTGCTTTTTGCTGTTGTCGGCAGCAGCGATTGCGGCAGTCTTCGCCTGCGTTTCGACGCCGACTTGTACACGAGCGCGGTCTGGCGCGACCTGGACCTCGCCACGCGCCTGGACAGAAATCTGCGGAACTATCGGCTGTGTGAGTTGCGCCTGGGCCGTAGCAGCGCCAGTCGTTAACGCGAATGTGAATGCCGACGTCGCAAGCAGTCTGGCACTAAACTTCGAGGTGAGCAATGACATCGATACTCCATAGATAAGTGACGCCGGCGCCAAACTGCCCGCACCCTCCACACCCCGAGACGAATAAAATGTTCGGAGCGACTCCGGCGTAAAGCAAGGTACGCGGAAAACTCAAGAGGGACTAGACCATTACACCGGTGTAATTATCATGCCAAAATTCAATCAGCATAGCGACACCAAAAAAACATCGTCACAAATTTGTAAGGAACTCCTACAACACCTCCAATACCGTGCCGCGTCGTCGTAACTCCAGCAATAAATTCTGCAGGTCGGCTGGGCTCAAGCCCGAGATCTGCCCAGCCTGAGCCAGCGTCATCGGTCGTACCGCTGCTAACTTCTGACGGGCCTCCATGGACAGCGTGATCATTGCCGCATAATCAAGCGTGGATGGAAGCGCCACATGCCCTAGCAGACGCAGGCGGTTCGCCCGCGAACGTTCCTTGGCGAAATAGCCGGCGTACTTGATCTCCAACTCCGCGCCCAACACGGCCTCCGGCGCAAGATCGGCACCCACGCCCGCCGCCGTAAACAACGCCTGCAGCGACACATGCTGTCGCCCCGCCAATTCCGACGCGCGTACGGCGTGTGCCAATGGCGCCGATTGCACGGCCGACAACACGGGCAACGCCACGCCCGGTGTGATACTCGTCGCCTCCGCCAAAGCGTGCGCGCGCTGCACGGCCTGCAAACGACGCTCCGCATGCGCTCGCTCACGCTCGTCATACAACCCGGCGGATTCGGCGATTGGCCCAAGCCGTGAAAGCGCATTGTCCTGCCGCACGGTAAGCCGAAATTCGCTGCGTGACGTGAATAGTCGATACGGTTCATCAACACCGCGTGTCACGAGATCGTCCACTAACACGCCGATATAACTACTCTCGCGACCGAGAATAATCGGCGCGCGTTCCTGCACCCACCGCGCGGCATTCAACCCGGCGATGACGCCTTGCCCCGCGGCTTCCTCATAGCCAGTAGTACCGTTGACTTGCCCAGCAAACCACAGTCCACCGATCGCGCGCGAGGCAAGTGTCGCGTCCAGTTGCGTCGGCGGATAGTAGTCATACTCGATCGCATAGCCCGCGCGCGTCATGCGCACATGTTCGAGTCCGCGCACCGACTGCAAGAGTTCCAGCTGCACAACGGCTGGCAGCGACGTCGACAGGCCATTGACGTACAACTCCGTCGTATCATGTCCCTCTGGCTCCAAGAACAATTGGTGCCGAGTGGCGTCGGGAAACTTGACGACTTTGTCTTCGACACTCGGACAATAGCGCGGGCCTCGCGATGCAATAGCACCGCCGTACATCGCTGACTCCGCGAGATGCTCGGCGATGATGGACTTGCCATTCTCTTCAAGCCACGCAATCCAGCACGGCATCTGTGTCGGATGTCGCGTGTGATCGCCATCGCGCCGCGTCGTCGACCAAAAGTGCGACCACTCGAAATTGAACGCTTCGATTTCGCTATGCTGTTCGTCGAGGATGTCGAGCGCAACCGAACGTCCATCGATACGCGGCGGTGTGCCGGTCTTGAAACGTTCTGTCGTCAGCCCAAGTGCATCGAGCTGTTCGCCCAGGTGCGTTGACGGTGCTTCACCCGCGCGACCGCCGCCAATGTTGGTGCTGGTTCCAATATGGAGTTTGCCGCGTCCAAAGGTGCCGGTCGTGAGCACCACCGCGCGTGCACCGAAGCGCCGTCCCTCCAATGTTTCGACGCCGAACACGCGCTGTCCAGATGCGTCAAAGAGCAGTCGCGCCACCATGCCTTGCATGGTCGTTAACCGCGGTTGCGCTTCAAGCAACGTGCGCACCGCGCGCCGATACAAGCCGCGATCGCATTGCGCACGCGGCGCCCACACGGCCGGCCCTTTGCTGCGGTTGAGCATGCGAAACTGCACCATCGCCAAATCGGTCGCGCGTGCGATAATACCACCCATGGCATCGACTTCGCGCACAACGGTGCCTTTCGCAATACCACCGATCGCGGGGTTGCACGAGAGCTGGCCTATTTGTTCAAGTGCACCAGTAACAAGTGCAACGCTCGCGCCCGAACGCGCGGCTGCCACTGCGGCTTCGGTCCCCGCATGCCCACCCCCAATGACGAGCACATCGAAGGTCGCTTCAAACGAAGCGCTGTCGGGAGAGTTGATTCTGTTGTGTACGCGCTGACCCATGAGGCAATTTACTACGTACGCCAAGACTGAGTGATCGCGTCGCATCCTCAGGGTATCATACGACAACAAGACACCTTCTTGCGGTTCGTAGTATCCACGGCTTATCCGACGTTTCTGTTCGTATCCGTATTCGTTTGCTTGATATTGCGAAGACATAGCCACGACCACAGCTGACCACGAATTGTTCCGCCTTCGCGTCTGAACCCCAATAGGGTTCAGTCTCTACATCTCGCCCAGCCCGCCTCATGCCAATACCGCTGTCGCACACCGCACCAACGCTGCTCATTCGCCGCACGGCGTTTGAACGCGTGCATCTGACGCGTCAAATTATCGACGAGGCGCTCGGACTGACCGACGAGGAATTTCTGCTTGAAGGAGGACTTATCGCAATCGGACCGCTTGTCGGCGAGACTGCGCTCACCGATCTCATCGAGGCCATGGAGCGCGCCGGACTGGTGTACTTCGAAGATTTCTTCGAGCTCAGCGGCAATTGGCCGGAGTGGTTGGGCTTA
>JAYTTR010000425.1:0-4791 GCA_043744935.1 Gemmatimonadaceae bacterium | reverse complement strand
TACCTTCGCTGCGCGCGCCCACCTCTGCACCAATTTCCGATGCCTCTCGAATCAACCGCCAACTTTCCGACACTCACCGTGTTGGACCATCCTTTAGTACGACACAAGGTGACGTTGCTGCGCGATCGTACAACGCCAACGAAGCAGTTCAAGGAGTTGGTCGACGAAATCGCCATGCTGGTGGCATACGAGGCCACACGAGATCTGGCACTTGATCGTGTGCCCGTTGACACGCCGCTCGAAACAACGACGGGTTGGGCCGTGCGCGGAAAAAAACTCACGCTCGTCCCCATTCTGCGCGCTGGGCTCGGCATGGTGGAAGGTATTTTGCGCCTCATGCCATCCGCACGCGTTGGACACATCGGACTGTACCGCGACCACATCACACTTGAGCCGGTGGACTATTATTTCAAAGTGCCCGGCGATGCGAGCGAACGCGATTTCTTGTTGTTGGATCCAATGTTGGCCACGGGCGGAAGCGCCGCAGCAGCCGTGACCTCACTGAAGCGCGCAGGTGCGACGCGAATTCGCTTCCTCTGTTTGGTGGCTGCGCCAGAAGGTGTGCAGCGACTCGCGCGCACGCATCCTGACGTTCCTGTTCTCGCGGCGTGCCTCGATCGGGAACTCAACGAACACGGTTACATTTTGCCCGGACTTGGTGACGCGGGCGATCGCCTCTTTGGAACGCGGTAACGAGTGGCCGTGCACGCGCGGCAATCAGGCAAACCACTCACGCGGTGAACGACGTTGCTGTTGCGCCACTTCCATCACCCAGGCCTGTGCGGCGGGCTCCGTGATCTCAGTCGCCACCTTGTCGAACCACTCGCGTGCTCGATGTCGATCTCCAATGCGTCGCCACAGTTCGCCGATGAGGTACGTCAGCACGGCGCGCTCCTCGATCGGCACACCATCAAATGTTTCCAGCGCCTCGGCAAATCGCCACGCCGCTTTGCGACGAAAATATCGCTCGGCTTCTGTGTCACGTTCATCGACGCAACACCACGCAGCGCGCAGATACAAATCGGCGAGGTAACGCGGCTCGCTGCCCTGCCATTCGGCGACGCGCGCGGCATGATCGTACTTGAGCGATCCGGAGGGCAACTCATGCTGCAGCGCCGACTGCAATTGGTCCATCACGGATGCACGCAGGTCAGGCGGTACGTCCACACTGTCAGCGAAATCGCGTTCGACACCAGCGTATCCGCAATGCGTGCAGAGATGCACGAAGTACGGCAGCGGTTGCATGCCCGCCGCACGTTCGTGAAAGTCCGTGCGCTTGCCACCAAAGGCATTCGTCGCAACGACCGTCTGGGAACGAAACGCGTTCTCGCAGACGGGACAGGTCAGTTCGATGAGATTCAGTGTCGTCATGGGCGGTCAGTGCTTCGGATGCTCGCTAAGTGAGTCTCGACACATCACCGCCAGGAGTTGAATGGGGGTGCGCGGCGTCTTGTGACGTTCGCGAGTCACTGCTATCATACCGCGTCTTCTTCGGCGAGTATGATCGCGCCGACCTCCTGCATCCGGGTCGTTGATGTTGATCAATCTCATTCCAGATTTTCTCGCCGTGCTGAGTGCCGCCAATCGTGAGGCGGCGTATTACGAGTATTTCGAGCGTCATCGCGCGCTCCTTACTGCGTATTGGGAAAATTATGTGATCGAGCCCTCGGGGCCGCACTTCGAGGACGTCGTGCGAGCGACAGTCGCCGCACAACGGGACGATCTGTTCGCACTGCTTGCACGCACTGATGTTATTGCGCTCGCACTCCAGGCCGAACGCAAAGTGCACGCGCTGCTGGAATCGGATGTCCCGTGCGACGTCGTGCTCATGATTGGCGTCGGAGCCGCAAACGCTGGCGAGTTGGTTGTTGGCGGTCGCGGCGTCGCCTTTCTGTGCCTCGAGCACTTCACCGGAGTCGCCAATGCCGAAACGCAAGGGCTCGGACTGGATCCCGAGTTAATTCCACTGTGGCTCGCACACGAACTCACCCACGTCATCCGCTATACATCGCCGTCGAGTCGGAGCCAGATGCGCGCGCTGGTCGAAGACGCCGACGGCTATTACTCGTATTGGGAAACCGGTCGGCACGCGTCACTGCGCGAGTTGCTGGCCAATGAAGGCTTGGCAGTACACGTCTCACGCGCCGTGAGTCCAGGCCACGCCGCATGGGAATATTTTGGTTTTGCACGCAAACAATACGCGCGCATCCGCGAAATCGAACCCATTCTGCAGCGTGCGACGCGCGTCGATCTCGATCACGCCGCGTTGGGATTGCGACTGCGGTACCTGTCCGGCGGTATGAGCGATGAAGTGCGCACGGCCGAGCGCGTGATCATTCCAGAACGTGCGGGATATTTTATAGGCGCGCGCATGGTCGAGCCAGCAATTCTGGCGCACGGACACGCGTGGGCGGTGCGCGCGAGCGCGCTCGAACTCACGATGGCTGCCTTGCCGTTTGTGATGGACGCACCGCGTCTGACGATCGTCAGCTAGGCGCGCGTCAATCGCGTTACTTCCCGATACAAAATTCGCGGAAGACTCGATCCAGTACATCGTCAGTGCCAATCACACCAACAACGCCAGCGAGCGCGTCACGCGCTTCCTGGAGGTGCACGGCAACGACCGTTGCTGGCAGCCCATCGCTGCGCCATGCGGTCAGAAATTGCGTGATCTCGTCTCGCGCCAACGCAATACCCACCCGATGCCGCTCGCGCGTGAGCATGCTCTCGGCGAACAGCGGTGTGAGCGCCGTGTCTGTAGCCACGGCCGCCTCGATCTTTGCGAGCAGTCCCGCTAGTCCAACGCCGCTCTCTGCGCTGACGATCTGCCATGGTGCCGGCGTCCGCGCCGCACTTGGCGCATGCGTATCTGCTTTGGTGTACACCGGGAAAATTGCTCCATCTGTTCGACCCACCATCGCGTCAACCGTACGCGCTACCTCGTCAACCGTGCTACCGCACGCCAGGACGACGCGTGCGTTTGCGAGATAGCGCGTGCTCACTTCAATGCCCAGTTTCTCGATGACATCATCGGTCTCGCGCAGGCCGGCCGTATCGACAAATCGCAGTGGCGTGGGCCGGCGATCCAGCACTGCTTCAATCGCATCGCGCGTGGTGCCTGCGATTGGAGTGACCAGTGCACGGGATTCGCCAAGCAGCGCGTTGAACAGCGACGACTTCCCCGCGTTTGGCGGACCAGCAATCACAACCAGGGCCCCATCGCGGAGGATCGTCGCGCGCGGGGCGGTGGCTAACAGCGCATCAAGCGCCGCGAGCAAGGTCAGCGCATTATCGGTGATGCGACTTCGTTCAATGGGACCGTCGTCTTCACCGGGGAAATCAATGTCGTACGCAAGCAACGCCTCGAGCAAAATGACCTCGTCACGGAGCGCGAGAAATCGTCGTGAAAGTCCGCCGTCCAATTGCGCGAGTGCCTGTCGTTGCATCGCGGAGGTGCGGGCGTCGATGAGGTCGGCAACCGCCTCGGCTTGCAATAAATCCATGCGACCGTTCACCACCGCGCGACGAGAAAATTCGCCGGGCAGTGCGAGACGCGCACCCGCCGCGATGCACGCGCGCTGCACGGTGGACGGCACCACATGACCCCCGTGCGTCGACAGTTCGAGCACATCTTCGCCCGTATACGAGTGTGGGCCGACGAAACACGTAGCAACGGCATCATCGAGCGCCTGCCCATCAATCGGATCTCGAAGCGACACGCGCGTGGCGACGCGTGGCAACAATGTTTCGATACCGAGTGCCTGAGCAATCGCAAAGGCGCGCGGGCCGCTCATGCGAAGAATCGCGAGTGCACCACGACCTTCCGCGGTGGCGCGCGCGACAATCGTATCGGCACCACCGGATAGCAACGACGCGCTGGGCGGCAATGCCGTCAGCGCGTCTGTTGATGCAGTCATCGAGCTCCTGTTGTCACCACAACTATCCGCGCACCAACGGCGCCGTTGCCCGTCCTCGCTCCTGCGAGATCAACCACTGCTGCGGCAACGATGCAAGATTTTGCACCAGATAGTAGAGGTTGAGCCCCGACGCCATGTTGAAGAAAATGAACAGCATCATCGCGGGCATCATGTACATCATCATCTTTTGCTGGTCACCCGCCTTCACGCCGCGCATTCCAATCCACGACAGCCCAACCGCCGTGATCGCGACCAGGATCGGCAGCACGAAAAACGGATCTTTGATGGAGATATCTGGCAGCCACAAAAAGCTGACACCGCGAAATTCGATCGTGTTCTGAAAGACGAAGAAAAGGGCAAAGAAGACGGGCAAAGGAATCAGCATCGGCAAACAGCCCGACAGCGAGCTGAATGGACTCATCCCATGTTCCTTGTACATCTTCATCATCTCGACCTGCAACTTTTGCGGATCGCTCTTGAACTTGGCTTGAATGGCTTGCAGCTCCGGTTGGATGCGCTGCATGGCCATCGAACTGCGCATCGCCCGCTGGTTGAGCGGCCACAACAACAAGCGCACCGAGACGCCAAAGAGCACCAAAATCCATCCGTATGGCAATCCGAGTGTGGCCTTCATCCACAGCAGCAGCCGAATGACCATCGTGGCGAACGGCTGCACCACGCCTTGCAACCATCCCCCGTACGGATTGGACGTTTCAAACTCGCGACCGACGGCCACAAGCCGCGTGAACTCCTGCGGTCCGGCGTACAGTTCGAAGGATGCCGCACCATCGCGCAGCGGTGTGACCACCGTAGCTTGTGCACGCGTGGCCTGCTTTGAAGCGCGCACGCCACCAGTCACATCCAGCTCGGCAAA
>JAYTTR010000424.1:0-4800 GCA_043744935.1 Gemmatimonadaceae bacterium | reverse complement strand
TCAATATTCATGGATCGATTCTCCCGGCGTTGCGTGGTGCCGCACCTATTCAAGCGGCCATTCTGCAGGGTATGGACGAAACCGGCATCACGATCATGCAAATGGTGCCGAAGCTTGATGCGGGCCCCATGCTCCACGTATTAAGTACGCCAATCTCGCTCGACGAAACGTATGGGGACCTGCATGATCGCCTCTCCGAGTTAGGTGCATTGGGCATCATCCAGGCGCTTGCATTGATCGGGGCCGGTGTCTCTCGTCCCGTCGCACAGGATGACACACTGTCGAGCTACGCACCAAAAATTGATCGCGAAATGGGCCGGTTGGATTTTACGTTGGAGGCGCTGCACGTTGCTCGCGTCGTCCGCGCCTTCGATCCGCGCCCCGGTGCGTTTACCAACGCGCGCGGCGCCGAAGTGAAATGCTTTGGGGCGACGGTCGTTGGCGACGGAACCGATGAATCACTCGACGACGCCACACGCGCTGCGCCTCCGGGTACCGTCCGGTCAGTCACGGTCGACGGTGTGCTCGTCCGCTGTGGTACTGGGGCCGTGCGGTTCGCCGTCGTACAGCCCGCCGGGAAGCCGCGCATGACACCCGAAATGTGGGCGCGTGGCCGTGGCATCGCTCCGGGCGATGAGTTCGTGTCGACTATCTTTCGTCATGACGTCTAAGGGCTCTCGACCGTACCAAGGTCCGGCACACAAAGCATTCGCGAATCGTAGCAATGCCGTTGGTAGCGCGCGTGCAGGCGCGGCAGAAGGCGCGGCGGCGGGGGCGGGGCCCGGTGTCACGGAGCCGAGATTCGCTGCAACAATGGTGCTGGCCGATTTGCGTGCTGGCGTGTTACTCGACGCGGCCTTCGAGCGACGTATTGGCCCACTCGAGGCGCGTGATCGTCGCTGGACGCAGGAATTGCTTTGGGGCATGCTGCGTCGCCGTGGTTGGATCGACGCGGTGCTCGAGACGCGCGTGAAAGGTGGCATCGTCAAACTCGACGCTGATGTCGCCGACTTATTGCGTATCGGCACGTATCAACTCATCGCAATGGGTAGCGTGCCGGCGTATGCCGCGATCGCGCAAACGGTCGAACTTGCAAAACGCCGACATGGAATTGGCGCGAGCAAGTTGATGAACGCGGTCCTTCGTCGCATCGATCGCGAACGTGATGCGCTTGAACCGCTCGCGCCCGCCGATGGCATCGACGCGCTCGCGCAGCGATACTCGCATCCGTCGTGGGTCGTTTCGCGATGGGTCGAACGCTGGGGCATGGCTGACGCGGAGGCACTGCTCGCGGCCAACAACCACGAAGCGCCAATCACGGTGCGTCCGTACGGCGTTTCGCATGACGCGCTCAATGCGATGTTGCACGCCGCCGATGTCGCCACGCTCGACGTTCCGCTGCTGAGGGATTCCATTCGACTGCCGGCGGGCGTCGCGCTGACCGAACTTGGTGCGTTCAAGCAGGGATTGATGTTCGTTCAAGATCCAGCGGCGACACTCGTTACGCAGTATGCCGCTATCGCACCGAACGCGATTGTCGCGGATTTGTGCGCGGCACCAGGCGGCAAGGCGCTTGAACTTTCTCGCACCGCGTCGCTTGTCATCGCGGCAGATCGGAACGGCATTCGCGTTGATCGCATGCTCTTGTCGCTCGGACGCGTTGATGCCGCGAACCTCGCACCGCTCATCGCGGACGCGCGCTTTCCGGCCATCGCACCGGTTGATGCCGTGCTTGTTGACGTCCCGTGTACGGGCACCGGCACGTTTCGTCGGCATCCCGATGCGCGGTGGCGTTTACGCATATCCGATTTTGCCGTGCTGGGTGATTTGCAACGCACCATTTTGCGTGCAGCCGCAACCGTTGTGAAACCTGGTGGATTGCTTATCTACAGTACATGTTCGCTCGAGCTCGAAGAGAACGACGAACAGATCGAAACCTTTCTCAATGCGCATCCAGACTTTGCGCTCGAAGCTCCACCCGAAGGTGCGGTACCGGGCAGTGTGCTTGACGGCGCGTTGTTGCGCGTGTTGCCGCAGCAGCACGGGACTGATGGTGCATTTGCCGCGCGTCTGCGACGAGCGGCATAATGAAAAAAACTCCGGCGTCGTTGCGCACGTGGCTGGCGCGCGCCGCAATCATCGGCGTGATCGGACTCGCGGCAGGTGGTGCGAGCGGTGTGATCGCAGTAAAAATTCTGGAGCCCGCACATCCAGAACAATCAGACTCGCTGCAAGTCGCAGTCGACAGTACGGCAAATGGCCCGGTGCCTGTCGCGAAAGACAAGCTGAGTCTTCGTCGTGATCTGGATAGCGCCGAAGCGGCACAGCGCGAGCAGCGTATCGCTGACAGCTTGGCAATCATGCCACCGACTGGTGAATTAACGGTGCCCAACGTGGTGGGAATTGAAGAAGGATCGGCGCGTGCCGTGATCGCGGCGTCAGGTTTTACCGTAGGCACTGTCCAGTTTCGACCATCGCGCGCTGCTGCGGGTACGGTACTCGGTACGATACCGGTGAATGGCGCATATGCACCGCGCGGCACAGCGATCGCCATGGTGTTGAGTGATGGGCATGCGCCCCCAGACTCACTTTTGTTCATCGAGTGGCATCAGCCATGACCGTTCGCATCGCGCCATCGCTCCTGGCAGCAGACTTTCGACGTTTGGGTGAGGACATCGCACGCTGTGAAGCTGGCGGCGCCGATTGGATTCACGTCGACGTGATGGATGGTCGGTTTGTGCCCACCCTCTCCTTCGGTTCGAAAGTTATCGAAGCAGCGCGACGTTCGACGGCGCTCACCATTGATGTGCACTTGATGGTGGTCGAGCCGGAACGCTACTTCGAAGAGTTTGTGAAAGCGGGTGCGGATGGGCTCACCATTCATGCCGAAGCCGCGCCACATCTCGACCGTCAACTCATGCACATCAAAGAACTCGGCTGCAAGGCGGGCGTTGCGCTCAATCCGGCAACGCCGCTAGCCGTGATTGAGGAAGTCGCTCATTTACTTGACGTACTGCTGATCATGACCGTGAATCCTGGGTACGGCGGACAGAAATTCATCGAGTATTCCGTCGACAAGATTGCTCGCGCGCGGTATTTGCTCGACCAGGCAGATAGCGCGGCGTTACTGCAAGTGGACGGTGGCATTTCGCGCGACACCATCGTGCGTTGTTGGGAAGCGGGCGCCGACACGTTTGTTGCTGGCAACGCGATTTTTTCAGCGCAAGATCCGCAGGCGGAAATTGGTGCGTTGCGCGGGCTGTGCATGGAAACAGCATGACCGTCAAGCAGCAATGGCTTGTCGTGCTCGGCATCGTGGTCATATTGGCCGGCGGTGCGCTCACCGCTACGCATTTTCTCAAGGACGAGCTCACGTCCGTGAGCATTGGCTCAGACGCACCACCGTTCTCGGCGGTGACACTTGAAGCGACACCAAAAGCCAGGACACTTGCCGACTACCACGGCGATGTCGTGTTGCTGAACATCTGGGCGACGTGGTGCAAGCCGTGTCGAACCGAAATGCCGAGTATCCAAGCGGTGCATACGCAATTGGCCGGGAAGGGATTGAAGGTGGTGGCGGTCAGCATCGACGACGCGGGCAAACAACAAACGATTCGCGATTTCGCGAAGGAATTCGGTTTGACGTTCGAGATTCTCCACGACTCGACGGGCCTTATTCAAGGCATCTATCGGACGACCGGAGTGCCGGAAACATTTGTCATTGCACGAGACGGTTCTATCCGAAAGAAATGGATCGGTCCGGAAGATTGGAATTCTGCTGGCAACAAACTTTTGCTCGAGCAACTGCTCGCTGAACCACGTCCGTGACATGGACGGTTGTGCTGCGCGCGATCTCGGCGTTGTGTCTTGCACTTGCCTTGTGGCTCATCGTCAGTGCCGAAGAGCCGTCGGCCGGTTGGGTCCCGGTGCGTGTGATGCTCACGCTCGATAGCGCCGTCGCGTTGTCGCAACCGGTGGCGCCGGTGCGCGCATTTGTTGTTGGACGTCGACGTGATTTATTGCGCCTGTTGCAGTCGCCGCCTGTTTTGCAGCGCGCGGTTACCGACGATACACCGGATAGCGTGCGTATCGAACTGCATGAGCAGGATCTCGACCTTCCCATTGGCACGGATGCACGCGTGCGTGATTTGCAACCGCGATTATTGACGGTGCGATTGCACCACAAACACATGCGTATTTTTGGTCGGCCCGACGCGTGAGCGCGCCCGGCAACAGTGCGCGTGCCCGTCGTATTTTAGGCATCGAAACCTCGTGCGACGAAACATCAGCGGCCGTTGTTGAAGGGGACGCCGAACATCCCGTGTTGCGATCGCTGGTGATTTTGTCGCAGGATGTGCATCGCTTGTTTGGCGGCGTGGTGCCGGAGATTGCCAGTCGGCAGCATCTCACCGGCATTGTGCCCGCGGTACAGGCGGCCTTGGACGATGCTGGCGTAACCCTCCGCGATCTCGACGCGATTGCGGTGACACATGCGCCCGGATTGGTTGGTGCGTTGCTGGTCGGGACCAGTTACGCGAAAGCGTTGGGATTTGCATCTGGAATTCCGGTCGTGCCGGTGCATCACCTCGAAGGACATCTGTTTGCCACGCTGCTTGAGCAGCCCGACGCGGCGCCTCCATTTACGGCGCTGCTTGTGAGCGGTGGCCACACGTTGTTGCTCGACGTCCCTGCGTGGGGCGCTTACCGGCTGCTTGGACAGACGCGCGACGATGCAGCCGGCGAAGCCTTTGACAAAGTCGCGAAGTTGCTCGGCTTGCCGTACCCTGGCGGACGTCCGCT
>JAYTTR010000423.1:0-4820 GCA_043744935.1 Gemmatimonadaceae bacterium | reverse complement strand
GTAGTCCGTCACCTGCAATTTGAAAATCTTCGCACCGCTCTTCACCAGATACGAATTGAACGCCGGATGGAGGCGATCCGTACCGGTCAAGTTGTAACGAAACGGAGCGCTCTTGTCGACGACGGAATTGGGAATCGGACCCACAAGTGTCGCGAGATAGGCGCCGTATTGCGGCGCATCACTCGCCGACGTCGCCGACGCAAATGTTGGGGAGACCGGCCCGGGATAGCTGCCCGCACTGCACCCCGTGTTCAACGTCAAGGCCAATTGTGAGGGCGACGGATCAAAACGCACATCCCAATTGCAGCCGATCGCCGACGCCACCACTGTATTCGCCGCGAGGTTGATCGAAACCGGTTGCCCGTTCGGCGTCAGCAGCACCGACTGCGGCGGGCCAAGCACCGATCCCGTTTGCACGCGCGATTCAAGCGTGAGTGACTGCACCGCAAACTGCGGTGTGAACACAATGCTGGTAGCGTGCAATGTCGCATAACCGCCGCCAGCGAGCCGCACTTTCCAATACGCGGCAGGATTCGCCGATGGAATACCGCTGAGGTTTAAATACCCTTGCTTGTTTTCCGTGAGGCGGTCCGTCTGAAACTTGTCGTCCGACGGAATGGCGGCATCGCGCAGTGAATCAAACGCCGACAACGTGCTGGTTGGTGAAAACGCGAGCACTTCCGCATCCGACGCAGCTCTATTGTTGTCCACCGCATATCCCAGCACGTTCTTGCTCGTGGCACCCCCAATGGCCGGGCTGTTCAAACGCAATTCGTAACGACGGAATGCCAAATCCCAATCGGCCGACTTCGCCACCAAGCCGCCGGTTGCAAAACTGAAATACACGAGCGTATCGGTGCTGCTTGCATTGAGCGGGCCAAAAGTCACGATCTGATTCACGGCGGGTTCTGGCGTGGACGTACCCAAACCCGTGGGGTTGGCCTGCCCTTCGGCGCACGCGATCGCCCCAATGAGCACGGCACCCTGACAAAAAACTCCGAAAGAACGACGGACGGAAAACAGCATTGCCTGGTATCCTGAAGTCGGTGGAAGCACGGAGCGCCGGCACATATGTCGTGCGACGCTCTATGCTGCCAGACTAGTGCATTGCTCGCCTTCCCTGCATTCGTAATAGTGCGCATAACCTCTCCGCACTTCTCGGCATCCGTAGGGACCGGCTACGGAATCGACTGGCCCCGCACTGCGCCCGCCGGACGCTCCGCCTGCACAGCCAATGTCCCTTCGCTGGACGGATGCATCGGTGAACTCACCCTTTCGAGCGGCGGACCCAGCATCGGCTCACACACACCTTCTGCCGTCTCGCGGATGAGTTGATCGACGACGGCGCGCAAATCACCAGTGCGCGCATATGTCGCCAGCTGTCGCTGGGCGCTGGAGCCGTGCTCCATGATATGAAACGCATATTCGACCTCTTTCCGCGTCCCCAGCTCGTCCAGCACGTCATCGAGAAACCATTCGATGAGCTCGCGAATGAGCACGGGTGCGGGCATTTCCTGCTTCTTGCCGAAGTCAATAAGTTTTCCGCCCAGTCCCCATCGTACGGCACGCCACTTGTTCTCTTCGATCAAGTCTGACGCGTACACTCGAAACGTCAGATTATCTCGACGCAGTTTCCACATTTTGGCAACCACGGCCTGCAGAATAGCCGCCACACAAATGGCTTCGTCGATGCGGGTATTGACGTCGCAAATACGAAATTCAAGCGTCGGATACAAGTGGTGTGGACGGACATCCCACCATACTTTCGATCCATCAGGAATGCTGTTGGTGCGCACCAACGTATCGGTCAAATCCGCAAAATCGCTCCACCCATTGAGGATGCGTGGCACGCCCGTGCGCGGAAAATTCTTGAACACGATACTGCGATACGAATGCAGACCCGTGTTCCGTCCAAACCAGAACGGTGAACTGGTGGACAAGCACAAAATGTGCGGCAGCACGTATCGACACGCGTTGAGGCAATCGATGCGAAACTCGTTGTCTTCAATTCCCACGTGCACGTGCGTTCCGAAAATCAGCAGACGATGCGCAAGATCCTGCAACTCCGCCTTCACGCCCAGGTATCGCTCCTTCGGCGTCATCTCCTGATTCATCCAATTCGAGAACGGATGCGTACCAGCCGATGCAATCGTCAGTCCGTGCTGGCCGGCCGCCTTGATCACGAGTCCACGCAACTTCGTGAGCTCCGTGCGCAATTCGGCGATGGACGAACACACCTTCGTACCAATTTCCACCTGACATTGGTGCAACTCCGCTTTCACGTCGGCAAGGACCGCATCTTCACTCGTCATCAGCGCATCGAACCCTGGCGTGAGATCACGCGTGACGGGATCGATGATCTGGTACTCCTCTTCGATGCCGACCGTCAAACTGGGTCCGCGCATTACCGCTCCTGATCGGCGTGAGCCAGCCGCGACTGTCTCCAGTCGACCGATGCACGAATAAAGCTGCCAAACAAATGGCGCGTGTGCGGATCCGCCATCTCAAACACTTCCGGATGCCACTGCACGCCAACCAAAAACGAATTGCCCGCGCCTTCCAGCGCCTCGACTAAACCATCGGGTGCGGTCGCCGACACCACCAGCTCGCGGCCAACGAGTTTCACGCCCTGATGATGCATGCTGTTGACGGCCACTTTTTCCGCCGCCAACACCGTGGCGAGTCGTGTACCGGCGACCAGATCAACACTATGCGCCAGATGATCACGATCATATCCCGCATTGGGGAAGTAGTCGTGCTTTTGGAACGCCGCGTTTTGCGCCGCGAGATCCTGCCAGAGCGATCCGCCGGAGGCGACGTTGATCACTTGCAAGCCACGACACAGCCCAAGCACCGGCTTCTGCTCCTCTATCGCCCAGCGCACTAACTGGATCTCGACACGGTCGCGTGCAGGATCGAGATTGCCACATTCCTGTCGCACGGCCTCGCCATACTCCGCCGGATTTACATCGACACCACCGGGGATCAGAATGCCATCAAGCCGTTCGTAGATTTCGCGCAACGTGCCGAGATCGTCATCAAGCAACGGAATCATCCACGGAACGGCGCCGACCATCGTCGCTGCCAAAAAATAACGTTGGTTCATCACCCACGACGCGGGCAGCGCCGGTGGAATACCGTCGATCGAATGCAACGTCTGTGTTGTCAATCCAATCACTGGACGGGTAACCACGGACATCAGCGTTCCTCCACAAGAAAAGTTGGCACGTTTGAACCACCGCCGGCCGTGACATTGAGCAAAGGATCGGTGGCGATGCGAGTGAGCACGCCATTCATGACGGTGCCGTCCCCTAAAAATGGTGCGGTGTCCAGCATGCGCGCGTCGATGTGCAGCGCACCGTCAATCCACGCGGGCCAGTCCTCGCGTGGTACCGTGACTCGCTCTTGCACGATGTACGGTTCCGCCAACGCCGTCTGAATGGCCGCCTGCCACGTAGTATCGTTCACGGTCCACCCCAGGACGATCCCTTTGCCGCCGTAGTCGTCGTTAGGTTTTAACACCATCTGTTCGCGGTTCGCCGCAATGTACGGCAACAGGTCGACAGATTCACCCCGTGCAGTCGTGCGCCGCTCTTCCACAACGCGCGTCCACGGCACGTGTTCCGTAACCGCGTCGCGCTGTGCCTCCGTCAGTAAATGCGCCTGCCGTTCATCACTGACCACGGCCAGCGATGCCTTCTTGTGCAGCATCTTGCAACGAAACGGATTGACCATGCACACGGAACCGTCGCGTACCGCACGCACAACTGGCGAGTCGAGCCCTTCGCGTGACACCAGTTCGTCGATAAGGACGCGCTTGTAAATCAGCGTGACCGGCTTTCCCGCGACGGAAAGTACGCTGTTCTCGAACACGGCATCACGCGGATCGCCAATAAACGCATCGATTCCCAACGCCGAAAATTCACGCGCAAACAACACAAATTCACTGCGCGTCGGCACCTCGGCCCAATCCAGAATGCACACCGTCGGCTTTTCGCGAACGCCACGCCATTGGTAATAGGCGGTCAGCATCGCGTGCACGATGGACGGCGCCGCAGGAATCGGCAATGCAACATGCGTCCGCGCGAACTCATGCATGGCTGGCAACGCCATGAACACGCGCGAGAGCGCATCGTTATAGGCCCCGCCCGCCGGAGTTTCTGCGTTGTACTCTGTAAACTTGAGACCGCCCGCCCCGGGTGCGAAAAACGCGTCGAGGCGAGAGGTTGGACTGGCGACCGCAAATCCAGGATCGGCGTGGATGAGCTGCTCTTCCCATCCAGTCAATCCGAATTGCGCACGCAACGCAGCGTCGGCCATCGCCGATACCCGCACCGCCTCGAACGCAGCGCCGACCAACGCGCAGGCCCGCGCGATGTGCCGGTATTCGCCGTGCGACAAAAATCGCGGCCGCAACACGCCACAAAGCGGCCGGTCTCCAAAGAAAAGACCTTCTCGACGAAGGAGGTCATCCAATAGCGAAGCGGAGGCCTCCGCGAGATCACCGTGATCAAGGTTGCCATGGTAGCGTTCGATCATTGCCAGCATGCGCCGCCCCCGATCACCGTGGACCGACGGGCGGACCCGATAACGGTGTCGGACGTGGTGCGGTAGCCAATGTGATCGCGAGGTCGGTCATATGCGTCACCACCCACTCAAAGTACGACGGCGTGAGGGAATTGATGTCCATATCGGGTGCCGGATTCATGAAATCGATCGCGTACGGGATACCGTCTTTTACCGCAAACTCGACGGTGTTCATGTCGTAGCCCAACCCCCGACAGAGCGTTAGCGCGTCCCGCACGCACCGATCCTCGACC